>NZ_ATLN01000071.1:0-30210 GCF_000416195.1 Pseudomonas sp. CFII68 | reverse complement strand
ACGGCATCGACGCCGCCTTCGCCCTGGCCAGCGGGCCGATGACCTTGCAGCAAGCCTGCGCCGACGCCTCGCGCCTGCTGAGCGAGCGCGCCCGGGACGTTGCACGGCTTTGGCGGGTGGCGGCCCGATAGCACCTGTGGGAGCAACCTTTGCTCACACAGGATTGAATTTGAGATAGGGTTGAGGCTGGATATCGCGCAATCAGGAGAGATACATGCGCTTCTCAGCTTTAACCCAACGCATCACCGGCGATGGTGCCGCCGCCTGGCAGATTCACGACCGGGCGCTGGCCATGCGCGAACAGGGCATGGATGTGTTGTTGCTGTCAGTAGGTGATCCGGACTTCGACACCCCGCGCGCCATTGTCGACGCCGCCGTGGGCAGCCTGCGGGCCGGTGAGACCCATTATTCGGACATCCGCGGCTTGCACACCTTGCGGACCAGCATTGCCCGGCGTCATCGCCTGCGTTGCGGCCAGCCTGCGGGGGCCGAACAGGTCGTCGTACTGCCGGGGGCGCAGTGCGCGGTGTATGCGGTCGCGCAATGCCTGCTCAACCCTGGCGACGAAGTCATCGTCGCCGAGCCGATGTATGTCACCTATGAGGCGGTGTTCGGCGCCTGCGGGGCGAAAGTGGTGCCGGTGGCGGTCCGCCCGGAGAACGGTTTTCGGGTCGAGCCTGCGGACGTTGCCCGTCTTGTGACCCCGCGTACCCGGGCGATGCTGCTCAACAGCCCGAACAACCCGTCCGGCGCCAGCCTGCCGATGTCCACCTGGCAGGCATTGGCCCGGTTGTGCATCGAACATGACCTGTGGCTGATCAGTGACGAGGTCTACAGCGACTTGCTCTACGACGGCGAACACATCAGCCCGGCCAGCCTGCCGGGCATGGCCGAGCGCACCGCGACGATCAACAGCCTGTCCAAATCCCACGCCATGACCGGCTGGCGCATCGGCTGGGTCATCGGCCCTGAATCCCTCGCCGACCATCTGGCGAACCTGTCCTTGTGCATGTTGTTTGGCCTGCCGGATTTCGTGCAACGGGCCGCCCAAGTTGCGCTGGAGCAGGAGTTGCCGGAAGTGGCGCAGATGCACGAGGAGTATCGCCAGCGCCGGGACCTGGTCTGCGCCATGCTCGACGACAGCCCAGGCCTCAAGCCGGTGCGGCCCGATGGCGGCATGTTCGTGATGGTCGACGTGCGCCGGACCGGCCTCGATGCCCAGGCATTTGCCGAGCGACTACTGGACGACTACGGCGTGTCAGTGTTGGCCGGCGAGGCGTTCGGGCCCAGTGCGGCAGGGCATATCCGTCTCGGGCTGGTGGTCGATCAGGTGAAGCTGACGGATGCGTGCCAACGGATCGCCTCGTGTGCGGCGCAGCTGCTGCGGGCCCAGCGGTAACGTTTTGTAGTGGCTGTGTGAAATTGTGTAAGGGTTTTGCTCGTCGATGAGCGAGGGCGTATATCCTTGGCAGCTTGAGATTTTCTGCGCCTGTGGCATCGCCCTCGCGAGCAAGCTCGCTCCCACATTGAGTCTTTAGTGCGACTCAGGCCCCTGTGGGAGCGAGCTTGCTCGCGATGAGGCCCAACCAGGCGCCACAGCACTTTCTGGAAACACCCATGCCCAACATCCTCCTGGTCGAAGACGACACCGCACTCTCCGAACTGATCGCCAGTTACCTGGAGCGCAACGGCTATCAGGTCAGCGTGCTCAGCCGTGGCGATCACGTGCGTGAACGGGCGCGTGTCGATCCGCCGGACCTGGTGATTCTCGACCTGATGCTGCCGGGGCTGGACGGCTTGCAAGTCTGCCGCCTGCTGCGGGCCGACTCGGCGACCTTGCCGATCCTGATGCTCACCGCCCGGGACGACAGCCACGACCAGGTCCTGGGCCTGGAAATGGGCGCCGATGACTACGTCACCAAACCTTGCGAGCCCCGGGTATTGCTGGCGCGGGTGCGTACCTTGTTGCGCCGCAGCAGCCTCACCGAGCCGCAGACGGTCAACGACCGCATCCTCATGGGCAACCTCTGCATCGACCTGTCCGAGCGCACCGTAACCTGGCGCGGGCAAGCGGTGGAGTTGTCCAGCGGCGAATACAACCTGCTGGTGGTCCTGGCCCGGCATTCCGGCGAAGTGCTGAGCCGCGACCAGATCCTGCAGCGCCTGCGCGGCATCGAGTTCAACGGCACCGACCGTTCGGTGGACGTGGCGATTTCCAAGTTGCGGCGCAAGTTCGACGACAACGCCGACGAAGCCCGCAAGATCAAGACGGTGTGGGGCAAGGGTTATCTGTTCAGTCGTTCCGAGTGGGAATGCTGAGCCGATGTGGAAGCTGCTGATCCGCCTTTACCTGGTCACCATCGTGTCCTACAGCGCGGCGATCTACCTGATGCCGGAACTGGTGATCCGCCTGTTCCAAGACCGTTTCATGACCTACAACCTCGATTATTCCCGTGGCCTGCAAACCTTGATGGTCAAGCAGTTCCGCGCCGTGCCCAGCGAGCAGTGGCCGGCGCTGGCGGCGCAGATGGACAAGGAGTTCGAGCCGCTGCGCATCGAGCTGGCGGCGGTCGATGACGGCGGCTTCAGTGCCGCAGAGCAGGCGCGTCTCAAGCGCGGCGAGAACGTGGTGCGTATCGGTGACTGGGCCTGGCGCACCTTGGCGGCGGCGCCGCTGGACGGGCGCACGGCGGTGAAGATGGTCGTGCCGCCGGACCCGGCCGACGTCAGCTGGTTGTACTGGAGCATCAACGTGTTGATCGGCGCGACGATGCTGGCCTGCCTGTTGCTCTGGTTGCGGCCGCACTGGCGCGACCTGGAACGCCTCAGGCGCACCGCCGAGCGTTTTGGCAAAGGTCATCTGGGTGAGCGTACGCACATTGCCTCCAGTTCGAACATCGGCAGCCTGGCCCACGTGTTCGACACGATGGCGGGGGACATCGAGAACCTGCTCAACCAACAGCGGGACCTGCTCAACGCCGTGTCCCACGAACTGCGCACGCCACTGACCCGGCTCGACTTTGGCCTGGCCCTGGCGCTGTCCGATGACCTGCCGGCGGCCAGTCGCGAGCGCCTGCAAGGGTTGGTGGCGCACATTCGCGAGCTGGATGAGTTGGTGCTGGAACTGCTGTCCTACAGCCGTTTGCAGAACCTGCAACACTTGCCCGATCGGGTTGAAGTGGCGTTGGACGAGTTCATCGACAGTATCCTGGGTAGCGTCGACGAAGACCTGGCGGCGCCAGACGTGGTGATCGACGTGCTGTTGCATGGGGCGCTGGAGCGTTTCGTGCTGGACCCACGCCTGACCGCCCGGGCGTTGCAGAACCTGCTGCGCAATGCCATGCGTTATTGCGAAAAGCGCATCCAGGTCGGTGTGCGGGTGGGTGATCAAGGCTGTGAGATCTGGGTCGACGACGATGGCATCGGCATTCCCGACAGCGAACGCGAGCGCGTGTTCGAGCCGTTCTACCGCCTGGACCGCAGCCGCGACCGCGCCACCGGCGGTTTCGGCCTGGGCCTGGCCATCAGCCGCCGCGCCCTGGAAGCCCAGGGCGGCACACTGACCGCCGAAGCCTCGCCGCTGGGTGGCGCGCGCTTCAGGCTGTGGCTGCCAACACCCGCTTGAGCCTCGGTGCGATCTCTGTGGCGAGGGGATTTATCCCCGCTGGGGCACGAAGTGGCCCCCAACTTTCCTCACCCAAACAACCCCGCCGCAATATTGATCGAAAACCCCAGGATCGCCGTGTTGAACACAAACCCGATCAACGATTGCGCCAGGACGATCTTGCGCAGTTGCCGTGTGGCGACGCCCACGTCCGAGGTCTGCACCGCCACGCCGATGGTGAAAGAGAAATACAGGAAATCCCAATAGTTGGGCGTGGTCAGCCCTTCGGCAAACCGCAACGCCGGCTCCTTGCCTTCCCAGGTGTAATACAACCGCGCGTAGTGCACGCTGAAGATCACCCCGATCAGCAACCAGGAACCGATCACGGTCATTGCCGTAAAGCCGTAGTGCAACAGCTTGCCGGCCGCGTGCAGGTCGCGGCTGCCGGCCAGTTCGAGGGTGATGGTTGCCAGGCTGGCCAGCGCTGCGATGCAGACCACCAGCAGGACCAGCCCGGCATTTTCATCTTCGATTTCGGCGATGCGCCGGACGTCGGGCGCCTTGGCCCGCACGGTCAGCCAGGACATCAGCACCAGGTAGGTCCAGACGCCGGCATTCCAGCCGATCAGGATCTTGCTGATGATCGAGTCCACGGGAACCAGGATACCCACCGCCAGGCCAAGGACCGTGGCGCTGGACAGACGCGGGTGGGTGCGGGCGAGGAAGGGCATGGAGACTCACTGTCCAGAGGGGAGGCGGCTAGTATGAGCGATCAAGCGAAGGGGCGACCGTCTATCGCGCTGGACTCGATCAATTGCACGCCTGCTTCCTGCATCCGTCGGATTGCCGCCTCCATCGAGCCGTCGATATCGATGCCCCGGCAAGCATCCAGTATCACCACCGCATTGAACCCCGCCAACCGAGCATCCAGCGCCGAGAACATCACGCAGAAATCCAGGGCCAGTCCCACCAGGTACACCGTGTCGATGCCGCGTTCCTTGAGGTAGCCGGTCAAACCGGTAGGGGTCTGGTGGTCCGCTTCCATGAAGGCTGAATAGCTGTCGATGTCCGGATTGCAGCCCTTGCGAATGATCAGCTTGGCATGGGCGAGGTCGAGTGCCGGGTGCAGCGCGGCGCCGTTGCTGCCCTGTATGCAGTGGTCGGGCCAGACTTTCTGCTCGCCGTAGGGCAATTGGACGATGTCGAACGGTTGCTTGCCCGGGTGGCTGGACGCAAACGAGGCGTGCCCGGCCGGGTGCCAGTCCTGCGCAAGGACGACGTGCCTGAATGAATGGCCGAGCTGGTTGATCAGCGGCACGATCTCATCGCCCCCCGGCACGGCCAATTGGCCGCCGGGGATGAAGTCGTTCTGTACATCGATTACTACCAGCGCGGTGGTCAAAGCCCGGTTGGCGGGAACGCCCATGAATGAATCCTCCTTGAAGTGGTTTTTCGATAATAGCTGAATGGCATGGGCCAGGTGTTTGTCCGCAAGCGCTCACAAGGTCTTGTGTTGGTCGCGTGCTTCATGACGACACAGATTCCTGTGGGAGCGGGCTTGCTCGCGAAGGCGTCGTGACATTCAACATTAATGTAAGCTGGCCCACCGCTTTCGCGAGCAAGCCCGCTCCCACAAGGGGAATTCGTACTTGCCTGAAAAATAGCTGTGAGTTCTGAAAAATCGACGATGTGTCTTTCGTCGAAAATATCCCAGCGTTGATGGCTTTTTGGTATTTGGTTCGTGCGTCCCTGTCACGATTCAGTACAATCGCCGGCCTTCAACCGGGCATGGAAGCAGTCCGGTTCTCCAGTTACGAGAAAAAAACCATGCTCATCGGCAGTTATTCCCCCGCCCTTGTTTCGATTTCCTTGTTTGTTGCCGTGCTGGCGTCCTACACCGCGCTGGACCTGGCCGGGCGGATCGCGACCGCCCAGGGGCGTGCCACGCATTTATGGATGACCGGGGGCGCGCTGGCGATGGGGGTGGGCATCTGGTCCATGCACTTCATCGGCATGCTCGCGTTCAGCTTGCCGGTGGAGCTTGGCTACGACATATCGATCACCGCGCTGTCGCTGCTGGTCGCGATTCTTTCCAGCGGTTTTGCCCTGTGGCTGGTCAGCCAGCCACGATTGCCGGCGTGGCAACTGGCCTTCGGTGCGCTGATCATGGGGGCCGGGATCAGCACCATGCACTACACCGGCATGGCCGCGCTGCGAATGCAGCCAGGCATCGACTATGATCCGACGCTGTTCGGGGCTTCGCTGGTGATTGCCGTCGGCGCTTCGGCGGCGGCGTTGTGGATTGCCTTTCGCCTGCGCCAGAACACCCCCCATGTGCGTCTGGCTCGCGCAGGTGCAGCGGTGGTCATGGGCATGGCCATCGTCGGCATGCACTACACCGGCATGGCCGGCGCGCGGTTCAGCGACGGCAGCTTTTGTGGCTCCCTGGACGGCTTGAGCGGCAAGGGCCTGGACAATCTGGTGTTGATCACCACCCTGGCGGTGCTGGCCATCGCCTTGCTGACGTCGATTCTCGATGCGCGCCTGGAAGCCCGCACTGCGGAGCTGGCGCAATCGCTGACCCTGGCCAACCGGGAACTGACCCAGTTGGCCCTGCACGACCCCCTCACCGGACTACCCAACCGGGTATTGCTGGCTGATCGTATCGATCAGGCCATGCACCGTGTGCAAGGGCAGGGTGGCTGCTTCGCCCTGATGTTCATCGACCTGGATGGTTTCAAACCGGTCAACGACGCCTTTGGTCACCACATGGGCGATTTGTTGCTGCGGGACGTGGCCCTGCGCCTGCGCGAAGACCTGCGCAGCCAGGACACCCTGGCGCGGATCGGCGGTGATGAGTTCCTGCTACTGGTGCAACTGGCCGAACCGGACGATGCCTTGCGACTGGCGGCACGCCAGGTCGGCTTGATCGGGCGCACGTTCCGGGTGGCTGAGCATGACTTGCAGATCTCTGCCAGCGTCGGCATCGCCGTTTACCCTGGCAACGGCCAGAGCGCCGAAGAACTATTGATGAATGCCGACGCGGCGATGTACCACGCCAAGGGTGCCGGCAAAAACGGCTACAGCTTCTTCGACGCCTCGATGAACAGCAACGCCCGCAAGCAATTGCAGTTGTTGCAAGACTTGCGCCTGGCCCTTGAGCAGCGGCAGTTCAGCCTGTATTACCAGCCCAAGTTCGACGCGACCAACGGCCGGCCGGTCGGGGCCGAGGCCTTGTTGCGCTGGAGCCATCCGACCCAGGGCCTGTTGATGCCTGACACCTTCATCGACCTGGCGGAAAAGACCGGGTTGATCATCCCCATTGGCGAATGGGTGTTGAACGAAGCCTGTCGGCAGATGCGCGAATGGTACGTGCTCGGTTATACCGATTGGCGCATTGCGGTGAACCTGTCGGCCTTGCAGTTCTGCCATACCGGTTTGGTACAGAGCGTGGCCAAGGCCTTGGAAACGCATCAGCTGCCGGCCAACAGCCTGACCCTGGAAATCACCGAAACCACCGCCATGAGCGATGCGGACGCGAGCATGACGGTGCTGCAACAGCTCTCGGACATGGGCGTGGACCTGTCCATCGACGACTTCGGCACCGGCTACTCGAGCCTGATGTACCTCAAGCGCCTGCCGGCCAACGAGCTGAAGATCGATCGCGGCTTCGTGCGTGACCTGGAACACGACAGCGATGACGCGGCGATCGTCTCGGCCATCGTCGCCCTCGGCCAGGCCCTGGGCCTGCGGATCGTCGCCGAAGGCGTGGAGACCGATGTGCAACAAGACTTCCTGACCCAGTTGGGCTGCGATTCGCTGCAGGGCTATCTGCTGGGTCATCCGCTGCCGGCCGAGCGTTTCCTGCAGGAGATTCGCCAGGCCAAACGCCTGGCGGTGGTCTGAGACGCCCTCAGGGAACGATATCGAACGCCGTGCTACCCAGTTGCTCGCCGTTGATCAGCAGGTGCACGGCATGCCGGCCCGCGTAATGTTTGCGGGTGGTCAACTCGCGAATGTGCTGGGAGCGACTGAGGTTGACGCAACCCTGGGCGGGCAGGTCGAAGGTCTTGAGCTTGAAGACTTTGGCCGAGGTGCCGCCCGAGGCTTTCACGTAGTCGACGGCATAGTCGATCACCAGGCGTTGGCTCTGCCCAAGGGTTGATTGCACCGTGAAGGACAGGGTGACCTGTTCCCCCAGGCGAATCACCGCAGGCGTCACCTGCAAATCCAGCACCTGGACCTGTGCCTTGCCGCCGACCCCGATGACACCCAACGCCCTGGGGTTGCCTTGTTTGATCAGGCTGCGCAGCGCATGCCGGGCGATCCACGCCGTGTGGCGGTCTTGCAGCGGCCAGCCTTCGATCTGGTCCAGCACCCAGTCGGGATGCTGCTTGGTGACGTCGTTGAGGTGGTTGGCCACGGATTTGCGCACATACAGGCTATCGTCGGCCTTGAGCGTGTCGAGGATCGCGGCGGCGAGGTCGGGGTTGGCCTGGATCGGCTCCAGGTGAAACGACCACGGCAAGCGCGGCCGGCTGCCTTCGCTGGCCAGGCGGCGTACGTGCTCGTTGGCGTCCAGCGCCCAGTCGTGCATGACCTTGAGGGTGCGTTCCAGGTCGTCGCGCAGGAAGTGCCGCACGGCGAACTCCGAGGAGCCGAACCGGGTGAAATACTTGAGCGCGTCCAGCGACACGTCGAAGCGATGTCGGCCATAAGACGCCACGTAGTGTGGCAGGAACATGCTGACGAACATGCTGTTCAAGCGCGGGGCCAGGGCCCGCAGCACTTCCAGCGACGCTTCGTAATCGAGGGGCAACACCGCATGCAGGCACTCACTGACCCGGGCCATGCGCTGCATCACCGACAACTCGGCCAGCCCATCGTTGGCCATGTGCAAGAAGGCCTTGGCGTCGAACGCCGGGTACACCGCGCGCATTTCGCCGGCGATGTGCTCCAGGCGGGCGTTGTTGAATATTTCCTTGAGGGCAGGGGAAGAGGCGGTGGTGCTCATGATGGGTCCGTCCGGCGGGTGTTGGGCCAAGGCTTGCCACTATGCCATGCCAGGCACAACCCGTGGCGAGGGAGCTTGCTCCCGCTCGGCTCTGTAGGAGCTGTCGAGTGCAACGAGGCTGCGATCTTTCCCCAGACACTTGAGTCTCAAGCGAAAGATCAAAAGATCAAAAGATCGCAGGCTTCGCCAGCTCCTACAGGGTTCAGCGGGAGCAAGCAGGGGGTACAGTTTCCAGAAATTAAGGAATGATTCGCCGCCCGCGAAGTCCCAGATTCAGTCCCTCGAATAACTGGAGTTTTTTCTATGCGCAAACCATCCCTGATCGCCAGCCTGGTCCTGATCGCCGGCCTTGGAGCCCTTGGGCCTGTTGCGCAAGCGGTCGAGAAAACCGGGGAGGCCCTGGAGCATTCGCCAAGCAATGGCCGCAGGCTGGTGGAGAACGACCGGGTACCGGCGGACTACCAGCGCGCAGACAGGGCCATGAAAGACTGGAAACAGAAGCAGCTCGAGCAACCGACAAACGAGCAGCAATGGGTGCAGATCGACGACAAGTACCTGCTGGTCGAAACCGTGTCCGGCGCCATCGTCAAGATCGTGCCGGCCACACGTTAGAGCACTTCGCCTTTGTCCCACAGGTGAACCAGCTCGCCGGGTGCCCGGTCCTCGGGCACCTGCAGCACCATCTCGTCGTCCTGGTCGTTGGCGCGATAGTGCACCTCGATCTGGAAAAATCGCTGGTCGCCGCGCCCGGGCGTGGAGGAAGTCAGTGGCAGGCACCCCTCCAGGACCGAACAGATGCGCGTGCGCTGGTCGAGGTCGCACTGGGCGAACTCGATTTCCCGTGGTCGGGTCAGCGCGTGGATGGCGGCCACGCCACCCTGGCGCGACAGCCGTATCACCGCCTTGTCGTCGAGGTCTGGAAGGGTTTTCATCAGCTCTCCTGTGTCAGGTCGACGCCGACCTGGGCCCAGCCGTTCTGCACCGCTTGCACTTCCCGCGTGCCGAAGCGCTGGCGGGCGTGCTCGACGGTCAGGCGGGCGAAGGCGCTGAAGGACGCGTCATTGGCCAATCTTCGGTCGCACAAGGTTTCATACCAGATCCGGCCGGCCTTTTCCCAGGCAAATCCGCCCAGCGTGGTCGCCACCAGATAAAAGGCCCGGTTGGGGATGCCGGAGTTGATGTGCACGCCGCCGTTGTCTTCACGGGTAATGACGAATTCGCGCATGTGCGAAGGTTGTGGGTCCTTGCCCAGCAACGGGTCATCGTAGGCGCTGCCGGGGTTGGACATGCTGCGCAGGCCGTCGCCGTTGATCTTGTCGGTGAGCAGGTCGGCGCCGATCAGCCAGTCGGCCTGGTCGGCGGTCTGTTCAAGCACGAACTGCTTGACCAGCACACCGAACACATCGGAGATGGACTCGTTCAGCGCACCGGATTGGTTGGCATAGATCAAGCCGGCCTCGCTTTCGGTGACGCCATGGGCCAGTTCGTGGGCCACCACGTCCAGGGAGCGCGTGAAGCGCTGGAAGATTTCGCCGTCGCCGTCGCCGAACACCATCTGCGCGCCGTTCCAGAAGGCGTTTTCATAGCCCTGGCCATAATGCACGCTGCCCACCAGGGCGAAACCTTTGTTGTCGATGGAGTCGCGCCCCAGGACCTTCCAGAAAAAATCATAGGTGGCGCCGAGGGCGTCGTAGGCTTCGTCCACGGCTGGGTCGCCACTGGCCCGCTGGCCTTCCAGGCGGACCGGCTGGCCGGGCAGTTCCATGCTGTTCTGGGCGTCATGCACGCTGCGTTGCGGCTGTCCGGCCTTGCCGGGCTTGGGCCGGTTCGCGGCGGCGGGAAGGTTGCCGGGCGGGCCGGGGTTGTGTCGCAGGCTGCGCACGTGGGTCAAGGTGCCGAGAGCGCTGGAGCGTTGCTGTTCGGAGCCGTGGGCGATGATGCGATTGAGGATGTATGGCGGAATGAAACCGTGGAGCGGACGAGAGTCGAACATCAGAAAATCCTTATCTGAAATGCAGGGACGATACCCATGTGAACCGAAGAGGCCGTCGCGGTTCCCTGCTATATAAATAGCCTGACAAACACATAAAACCTGTGGCGAGGGGATTTATCCCCGCTGGAGTGCGAAGCGCTCCCATGGTTATGTAAGTACATTGCGATTTTTTGGGGGTCGCTTCGCAACCCAACGGGGCGGTGCGACGTTTCGCTAAATCCCCTCGCCACAAAAGATTGCCAAACGTGCGCAATTCTGGGAAAAACTGGCGCCTGAATGACACGGACAGACAGACCCATGAATGAAGAACTGCAAATCATCGACCTGGAACAGGGCGACGGCAAAAGCGTAGTCAAAGGTGCGCTGATCACCACCCAATACCGCGGCACCCTCGAAGACGGCACCGAATTCGATTCGTCCTACAGTCGCGGCAAACCCTTCCAATGCGTGATCGGCACCGGTCGCGTCATCAAGGGCTGGGATCTGGGCCTGATGGGCATGCAAGTCGGTGGCAAGCGCAAGTTGTGGGTGCCGGCCCACCTGGCCTACGGTGAGCGGTCCATGGGTGCCCACATCAAGCCCAACGCCAACCTGATCTTTGAAATCGAGTTGCTGGAAGTCCTGACGCGGGACGATTGATGGCTGAGCGGGTCATGGCCTGTCGGTAGGTGACCGCTCGCTGAACAGCGGGATGCGGCCGTTGACGGAGGGGCGATAGCACCAGGTCAACTGATCCAGGAGCGGTTCGCGCTCCAGAATCGCCGTCAGCGTGGCGCGGGCGATGTCCATGGCCAGGGTTTGGCCTGGGCATTCATGGCGCCCGCTGCCGAAGCTGAAGCTGCGGCGGTTCGGGCGGTCGAGCAGCAGAGTGTCTGATTGCGGGTTGAGTTGCGGGTCGCGGTTGGCTGAGGCCAGCAGCACCAGGAGCACGTCCCCGGGGTTCAGCGCAGTGCCGAGGATTTCGCAGGGCGCGGCGATGAAGCGGCGAGTGTTTTGTACCGGCGGGTCGAAACGTTGGACTTCGGCCAGCAATGAGCCGATCTGTGTGGGGGCCTCCCGCAGCGTCCGGCGCAACGCTGGATCGCCGATCAGCGCCAGCAACGTGTTGCCGATCAGGCCTGCGGTGGCTTCATAGGTTTGCGAGAGCAACCCGATCAGGTTGGCGATTTTACTGTCTGGATCAGCGCCCTCGAAGCCTTGACCAATGTCCAGCAGCAAAGGGCTGTCCTGTGCCTCGATCCGCTCCTGGATTAAACCGGTCAGTTGCTCGCTGGCTCGGTGCGCCAAGTCCAGTTGTGATGCTTGGCTCAAGGGCGACAGACCGGCGACGAAGTCTGCGGTCAATTCGCTGACCCGGTGACAGTCCGTCGGATTGAAACCCAGCAACGCCGCGACCACGCTGGCCGGCCCGATGAATTGGGCCTGGTGCAGGCCTTCGGCGCCCTCTTGGAGAAAGCGGGCCCTGACCAGTGCCTCGACTTGCCGGGGATCGATGCCCTGCAACCGCGGCGCAATCGCCGCCCTCGGGCAACGCTGCCGTTCACCTTCGTTCATGCGCATCAGGTGGCCGAACACCCGTCCGGCCGACCCTTCGGCGAGGGCCTTTGGCACGGGCTCGTGGGCCGGGCGCACATGGCAATCGGGATGGTGCAGCACCGCGCACACGGCCTCGGCGCTGCTGGCGATCCACAGGTTCAGCCCGGAATCGAACGCCAGCCCGCCGGCAGCGCGCAGGGCGGCGTAAAAAGGGTAAGGGTCGGAATGTGTCGCGGCGGTGATCGGGTCCATGAAGCGCGGCCTTGTTCGTGATGGAGAAAGTGTTGCTACTATCTCCAGTCGATGCATGGCTTGATTCGTCGGGGAGCGAAATATGAACGCAGAGCACCATGACCTGGGCGTGTCCCAAGTGGCGGCGGCCATTGCCGAACCGGCGCGCACCCGGATGCTGTGCGCGTTGATGGACGGCCATGCCCGCACCAGCACCGAATTGGCGAGCATCGCCGAGGTCAGCGCCTCGACCGCCAGCGCCCATCTGGCGAAACTCAAGCAGATGGCCTTGGTGCGCTTGCATGTCCAGGGCCGTCATCGTTATTACAGTCTGGCCGACCCGCGCGTCGCCCAGGCTCTGGAGGCGCTGATGGTGATCGGCCAGAGCGCCGCACCGACCTTCACCCCGCGCACACCGGATCGCCTGCAATTTGCTCGCACCTGCTACGACCACATGGCCGGCACTCTGGCGGTGCGCCTGCATGACCGGATGATCGAGGCTGGATGGTTGATAGAGGTGGAAGGCGATGGCTATCGGCTGAGTGAGTCCGGGGCGGCGGTGTTCGAGGGCTTGGGCATCGACGTCCAGCAACTCGTCACGCAACGCCGCCGATTCGCCTGTCCCTGCCTGGACTGGAGCATGCGCCGCCCGCACCTGGGCGGTGCCTTGGGCGCGGCGTTGCTGCAAGTGGCGATCAAGCGCAAATGGGTGATCCAGGACCTGGACAGCCGGGCGCTGGGGGTGACGGCCAGTGGCCGCCGGGAGATGGCGGGGCGGTTTGGGGTCAGTGCCGAAATCGATGTCAAACCCACCGCCCCACAGCCCCTGTGGGAGCGGGCTTGCTCGCGAAGGGGCCGTCACATCCCACATCCCCGCCGTCATCGCGAGCAAGCTCGCTCCCACAGTGGGCCTGCGCTGACCCCATGAATCCCTGCAAGCTGACCCACCGCCTTCGCGAGCAAGCCCGCTCCCACAATGGGCCCTGCGTTGAACACGAGATTGATGAACACCACGACCACCTGTGGGAGCGAGACTGCTCGCGATGACGATTCCAGCATCGCCTCATCATCCAGCCATATGCCTGCGCCGATACTCATCCGGCGTGGTGCCCATCATTTTGCGAAACATGCTGATGAACGCCGAGGCGCTGCTGTAGCCCAGGTCCAGGCCGATGGTTTCCACGCTCTGGCCGCGTTCGAGCAGGGCCAGGGCCTCGATGACTTTCAGGCGCTGGCGCCATTCCACCAATGACATGCCCAGGTCCCGCTGGGCCCGGCGCATCAGTGTGCGCTCGGTGGTGTTGGCGGCGCGGGCCAGTTGTGGCAAGGAACGCGGGTCGCTGGGGTTCGCCTCCAAGGCTCGCAGCACGGGGCCCAGCAGGGGATCATCCGAGGAGGGCAGGTAGCTGCCGACATGGGGTGCCTGCGCCAGCTTGTCCACCAGCACCTGCAGCAAACGCTGCTGCTCGGGCGTCTGCGGTTGGCTCGGTGGATCGCTGCGCAGCTCTTCCAACAGGGCGCGGATCAGCGGGCTCAAGGTCAGCGCGCAGGGTACGGCTGGCAGCGCACTGCACAGTTCGGCGGCCAGGTACAACGAACAATGGCAGGCCTCATGCCGATTGAAGCCAACGTGTTCCATGTCCGGCGGTAGCCAGATGCCGTACTGCGGTGGCGCCAGGTAATGGTGTTGGGCGATCTCGATTTCCATCACCCCACTGTAGGAGTAGACGAACTCACCCCAGGCATGCCGGTGCCGGGGGTAAGTGGCATGGGCCGGCATGCAGGCGCTGCGAAAGAAAATCGGCGAGGGCAGGGCCGCTTCGAACGGAGGAATCTTCAGATGTTGGGCTGGAGGCTGCATATCGACCGCAATGGCGGATTACCGGGATGGCTTGTCGGGTAATCACTATATCCAGCAAAGGTGTCAGGCAGACAATCCTTTCATCTCTTTCTGCCCAAGGACCGTTCCCATGACCACCCGCCGCGCCCTGGATGGCCAGGTCTGCGCCCTGATGACCGGCCTCTGTGCCATTTGGGGTTTCCAGCAAGTCGCGATCAAGGCCGGCGCCGCCGACATGGCGCCGATGCTGCAACTGGGCGTGCGCTCGGCCATCGCTGCGGTACTGGTCTGGTTGTTGGTGCTGGTGCGCGGTGAACGCCTGTCCCTGGCCGATGGCAGTTGGCGCCCGGGCATGCTGGTGGGGTTGTTGTTTGCCTTGGAGTTCGTGATGGTGGGCGAAGGCCTGCGGCATACGACGGCTTCGCACATGGTGATTTTCCTCTACACCGCACCAATGTTCGCGGCCCTTGGCTTGCACTGGAAACTGCCGAGCGAACGCCTCAAGCCGGCGCAATGGCTGGGCATCGCCGTTGCCTTCGGCGGGATCGTGGTGGCTTTCAGCGGCGGCTCGGGCGCGGCGAGCGGCAGTTCGTTGCTCGGTGACGGCATGGGCTTGCTGGCTGGTGCGCTGTGGGGCGCAACCACGGTGACGGTACGCTGTTCGCGGTTGACGAATCTGCCGGCCAGCCAGACGCTGCTTTACCAATTGGTTGGCGCCGGGGTGCTGCTGATCGGAATGTCGATAGCGCTGGGGCAAACGACGATCAACCCCACGCCACAACTCATTGCCAGCATGGCGTTCCAGGTGTTGCTGGTGTCCTTCGCCAGCTTCCTGATCTGGTTCTCGCTGCTGCGCCACTACCTCGCTTCGCAACTGGGGGTGCTGTCGTTCATGACGCCGCTGTTTGGCATCGGTTTTGGCGTCTGGTTGCTGGATGAGCCGCTGGAGCCGAACTTCATCGTTGGCGCGGCTTTGGTGCTGGGCGGGATCTTGCTGGTCAGCGGTTACGGATGGTTTCGCCAGCGTTGGGGGCGATGGCCGGTTTTGCGGCGGGGGTAACTGAACTCAGGTATAAAAAAGCCCACCCCTGAAGCAGGGGTGGGCTTTTTACTGAGGTCGCGCAATCTCTGTGGCGAGGGGATTTATCCCCGCTCGAGTGCGAAGCGCTCGCAAGGTTTTTGTGGCTCACCCAAGTACTTGGGGGTTGCTTCGCAACCCAGCGGGGATAAATCCCCTCGCCACAAAAAAGCCCTCAAGTGCCTAGGGGGCTTGGATCAAACCTTGACGATCCAACCCGCTGGCGCTTCCACGTCGCCGGTCTGCACGCCGGTCAGCTCTTTGTAGAGCTTCTGGGTGATCGGGCCGACTTCGGTTTCGCTGTGGAACACGTGCAGCTTGTCGTTGTAGCTGATGCCGCCAATCGGGGTGATCACCGCAGCGGTACCGCAGGCGCCGGCTTCCTTGAAGTCCGACAGCTTGTCGATGAACACGTCACCTTCGATCACTTCCAGGCCCAGGCGCGATTTGGCCAGTTCGATCAGCGACAGGCGAGTGATGCCCGGCAGGACCGAAGGGGATTTCGGGGTGACGAATTTGTTGTCGTGGGTGATGCCGAAGAAGTTGGCCGAGCCGACTTCCTCGATTTTCGAGTGGGTCATCGGGTCCAGATAGATGCAGTCGGCGAAACCGGCCTTCTTGGCCTGGGAACCGGGCATCAGGCTGGCGGCGTAGTTGCCACCGACCTTGGCCGCGCCGGTGCCTTGTGGGGCGGCGCGGTCGAAGCTGGAGATCAGGAAGTTGTGCGGGGTCAGGCCGCCCTTGAAGTAGGCGCCGACCGGGATGCAGAAAATCGAGAAGATGAACTCGGGTGCGGAGCGCACGCCGATGTTGTCACCCACGCCGATCACGAACGGGCGCAGGTACAGCGCGCCGCCGGTGCCGTAAGGCGGGATGAAGCGCTCGTTGGCGCGGACCACTTGCTTGCAGGCCTCGACGAACTGCTCGGTGTCGACGTGCGGCATCAGCAGGCGGGCGCAGCTGCGTTGCATGCGGGCGGCGTTCTGGTCCGGGCGGAACAGGTTGATCGAACCGTCCTTGCAGCGATAGGCCTTCATGCCTTCGAAGCACTGCTGACCGTAGTGCAGGGCGGTGGAGCCCTCGCTGATGTGCAGCACGTTGTCTTCGGTCAGGGTGCCCGCGTCCCAGGCGCCATCGCGCCAGTGCGACAGGTAGCGCTTGTCGGTCTTGATGTAGTCAAAGCCCAGTTTGTCCCAATTGATGCTCTCGTTACCCATGACACCCTCTTATTTCTTAACAACCGTCGAAACGGTTCAAGGCTTCTGACGTTTTTTGGATGGGGACAACAATACTTCATTCCGGGGCTGTTTCGCAGCCTGTTACATGAATCCTGTAGTTGAAAAACAGCCCTGCAGTCGTTGTGGGGATTGTGGGAGCAAGGCTTGCCCGCGATACAGCCGACGCGGTCCTTGGTGAACCGAGGCGCCTGCATCGCGAGCAAGCTTTGCTCCCACAAGTTACTCACCCACAGCTTTTACAGATGCAACGCATGCCCCAACGCCCGCAACGCCGCTTCCTGCACGGCCTCGCCCAGCGTCGGGTGAGCGTGGATGGTGCCGGCGATGTCCTCCAGGCGCGCGCCCATTTCCAGGGATTGGCCGAACGCGGTGGACAGCTCCGACACGCCGACGCCGACCGCTTGCCAGCCTACGATCAGGTGATTGTCCCGGCGCGCCACGACCCGGACGAAACCGCTTTTCGATTCCAGGGTCATGGCCCGGCCGTTGGCCGCGAACGGGAAGCTCGACACCATGCAATCGAGCCCGGCCGCCTTGGCCTCGTCCGGCGTCTTGCCGACCACCACCAGTTCCGGGTCGGTGAAGCACACCGCCGCGATGGCCGTTGGGTTGAACTCCCGATGCTGGCCGGCGATCAGCTCGGCGACCATTTCACCCTGGGCCATGGCCCGGTGGGCGAGCATGGGTTCACCGCTCAGGTCGCCGATGGCCCAGACGTTGCGCATGCTGGTCTGGCAACGGCTGTCGATTTTCAGCGCCGAACCGTTCATTGCCAAGTCCAGCGCTTCGAGGTTCCAGCCCTGGGTGTTGGGTTTGCGCCCAACGGCCACCAACACCCGGTCGGTGTCCAGGTTCAGCGTCTCGCCATTGGGATCACGCACTTGCAAGGTGCTGGCCTGGGCATCGAAACCTTCGACGCTGTGCTTGAGGTACAGCTTCACGCCCAACTGCTTGAGCGCCTCGTGCACCGGTTGGGTCAGCTCGCCGTCGTAGGCTGGCAGGATCCGTTCCTGGGCCTCGACCACGCTGACCTCGGCGCCGAGCTTGCGGTAGGCAATGCCCAGTTCCAGGCCGATATAGCCACCGCCGACCACCACCAGGTGCTTGGGCACCGAGGTGGGGGCGAGGGCTTCGGTGGAGGAAATGATTGGCCCGCCAATCGGTAGCATCGGCAGGTTGACGCTTTTCGAACCGGTGGCCAGCAGCAGGTGTTCGCACTGGATGCGCGTGTCACCGACCTCGACCGTCTTGCCATCGATCACCTTGGCCCAGCCGTGAATGACCTGGACCTTGTGCTTTTTCAACAGCGCCGCGACGCCGGTGGTCAGGCGATCGACGATGCCGTCCTTCCATTCCACGCTCTTGCCGATGTCCAGGCTCGGCGCCGCCACCGTGATGCCCAAGGCCGAACCCTGGCTGTGGTGCCGCGTCTGGTGGAACTGCTCGGCCACATGGATCAACGCCTTGGACGGGATACAGCCGATATTCAGGCAGGTCCCGCCCAACGCCTGGCCTTCCACCAGGATGGTCGAGATGCCCAGTTGCCCGGCACGGATCGCCGCCACATAGCCGCCGGGGCCGCCGCCGATGATCAGCAGCGTCGTGTTCAAAGTTTGCATCGCCTGCTCCATTGATGATTAGTCCACAAACAAAGTGGCGGGTTGTTCGAGCAGGCCACGCAGGGCCTGGATGAATTGCGCCGCGTCCATGCCGTCGACTACCCGGTGATCGAAGGAGCTGGAGAGGTTCATCATCTTGCGGATCACGATCTGGCCCTTGATCACCACAGGCCGCTCGACGATTTTGTTCACGCCGACAATCGCCACTTCCGGCAGGTTCAGTACCGGCGTGCTGACGATGCCGCCGAGGGCACCGAGGCTGGTCAGGGTGATGGTCGAACCGGACAGCTCATCGCGACTGGCCTTGCCCGTGCGGGCCGCCGTGGCCAAGCGGGAGATTTCCGTCGCGCTGTCCCACAGGCTACGGGCTTCGGCGTGACGCACCACCGGCACCATCAGGCCAACATCGCTCTGGGTGGCGACGCCCACATGCACCGCACCTGAGCGGTGAATGACCTGGGCTTCGTCGTCGTAGCGGGCGTTCATCTGTGGGAAATCGCGCAGGGCCACGACCAACGCGCGGACCAGGAATGGCAGCAAGGTCAGCTTGCCGCGACTGGCGCCGTGTTTTTCATTCAAGTGAACCCGCAGCTCTTCCAGGGCGGTAACGTCGATTTCCTCGACGTAGCTGAAATGGGCGGCGCGCTGGGTCGCTTCCTGCATGCGCTGGGCGATCTTGCGACGCATGCCGATCACCGGGATCTGCTGCTCGTCGTGGCGCTCGGCATAACCTGAACCGCCCTTGGCCTGGGTCGACGGACCCTGGGCCAGATAAGCCTCGAGATCTTCGTGCAGGACTCGCCCGGCGGGGCCGCTGCCTTGGACCAGGCGCAATTGAATGCCCAGGTCCAGCGCGTGTTTGCGCACGGCCGGCGACGCCAGTGGACGCTCGTCGGGGTCGCGGGCCACAGGCGCTTGCGGGGCGCAGCGGGGCGCGGCGGTTTTTTCCAGCACCGGCTCAGGTGTCGCCACGGGTGCCGGCTTCGGTGCTTGCGCAGCCGGCGCTGGCGTTGGCGCTTGTTGGGCCGATTCTTTCAGGTTACCCGCACCTTCGACTTCAATGCGGATCAGTTCGCTGCCCACCGCCATGACTTCGCCGGGCTCGCCACCCAGGGCGATGACCCGGCCATGCACTGGCGAGGGGATGTCGACCATGGCCTTGTCGGTCATGACATCGGCCAGCACCTGGTCTTCGACCACCATGTCGCCGACCTTGACGTGCCACACCGACAGTTCAACTTCCGCGATGCCTTCGCCGATGTCCGGCATCTTGATAACGTGCGTGCCCATTCAGACCTCCATGACCCGTTTCAACGCCGCGCCCACACGGGACGGCCCTGGGAAATACGCCCACTCCTGCGCGTGCGGGTAGGGGGTGTCCCAACCGGTGACACGCTCGATAGGCGCTTCCAGGTGGTGGAAGCAGTGTTCTTGCACCAACGACACCAGCTCGGCGCCGAAACCGCAGGTGCGGGTGGCCTCGTGGACCACCACACAGCGGCCGGTTTTCTTCACGGATTTGACGATGGTCTCAAGGTCCAGCGGCCAGAGGCTGCGCAGGTCGATGACTTCGGCGTCGATACCGGTCTCTTCGGCCGCCACTTGGGAGACGTAGACCGTGGTGCCGTAGGTGAGAACGGTCACGTCCTTGCCCGGACGGGTAATGGCGGCGACGTCCAGCGGCACGGTGTAGTAACCGTCCGGCACCTGCGCCGAGGGGTGTTTCGACCACGGCGTTACCGGGCGGTCGTGGTGGCCGTCGAACGGGCCGTTATACAGGCGCTTGGGTTCGAGGAAGATCACCGGGTCATCGTTTTCGATGGAGGCGATCAGCAAGCCCTTGGCGTCGTAGGGGTTGGACGGCATGACGGTGCGCAGGCCGCAGACCTGGGTGAACATCGCTTCGATGCTCTGGCTGTGGGTCTGGCCACCATAGATGCCGCCGCCGCAGGGCATGCGCAGGGTCATCGGTGCGGTGAACTCGCCGGCCGAGCGATAGCGCAGGCGCGCTGCTTCGGAGATGATCTGGTCCGACGCCGGGTAGACGTAGTCGGCGAACTGGATCTCGGCCACCGGACGCAGGCCGTAGGCGCCCATGCCCACCGCCACGCCGACGATGCCGCTTTCGGAAATCGGTGCGTCGAACACCCGCGAGGTGCCGTACTTGTTCTGCAGGCCTTCGGTGCAGCGGAACACGCCGCCGAAGTAACCCACGTCCTGGCCGAACACCACGACGTTGTCGTCGCGTTCGAGCATCACGTCCATGGCCGAGCGCAGGGCCTGGATCATGGTCATGGTGGTAGTGGTCATGGCGGTGTCCAACGCAATATTGTTGTTGTGATCGTTCATGTCAGATCCCCAACTGCTGACGCTGGCGCTTCAAGTGCTCCGGCATCTCTTTGTAGACGTCTTCGAACATGGTCGCGGCGCTTGGAATCTGCCCGCCGGCGAGGGTGCCGTACTGCTCGGCTTCCTTCTGCGCGGCGATCACCTCGGCTTCGAGTTCGGCGGTAACTGCCGCATGTTCCTCTTCGGACCACTGGCCGATCTTCACCATGTGCTGCTTGAGGCGCGCAATCGGATCGCCCAGCGGAAAGTGGCTCCAGTCGTCGGCGGGGCGGTACTTCGAAGGGTCGTCCGACGTGGAGTGCGGGCCGGCGCGGTAGGTGACCCATTCGATCAGCGCCGGGCCGAGGTTGCGGCGGGCACGCTCGGCGGCCCAGCGCGAGGCGGCGTAGACCGCCATGAAATCGTTGCCATCCACGCGCAGGGAGGCAATGCCGCAACCGACGCCGCGTCCGGCGAAGGTCGTGGCTTCACCGCCGGCAATGGCCTGGAAGGTGGAGATCGCCCACTGGTTGTTGACCACGTTGAGGATCACCGGCGCCCGGTAGACGTGGGCAAAGGTGAGGGCGGTGTGGAAGTCCGATTCGGCGGTGGCGCCGTCACCGATCCAGGCCGAGGCGATCTTGGTATCGCCCTTGATCGCCGAAGCCATGCCCCAGCCCACGCCTTGGACGAACTGCGTGGCGAGGTTGCCGGAAATGGTGAAGAAACCCGCGTCCTTGACCGAGTACATGATCGGCAACTGGCGGCCCTTGAGCGGATCGCGCTCGTTGGACAGCAGTTGGCAGATCATGCCCACCAGCGGCACCTCGCGGGCCATCAGGATGCTTTGCTGGCGATAGGTGGGGAAGCACATGTCGTCGATATTCAACGCCAGGGCCTGGCCGCTGCCGATGGCTTCTTCGCCGAGGCTTTGCATGTAGAACGACATTTTTTTCTGCCGTTGGGCAACGACCATGCGGTTGTCGTAGATGCGCGTCTTGAGCATGGCGCGCATGCCTTTGCGCAGGATTTCGAGCGGCACGTCTTCGGCCCATGGACCGTGGGCATTGCCCTGGTCATCGAGCACGCGGATCAGGCTGCGAGCCAGGTCGGCGGTGTCGGACGGTTCGACGTCGATGGAAGGTTTGCGCACCGTGCCGGCATCGGACAGATGCAGGTAGGAGAAGTCGGTCTTGCAGCCGGGACGGCCCGAGGGTTCGGGAACGTGCAGGCGCAGTGGTTCATACGCTGGGTTCATGGCTTTCTACGCTCGATCTTGTGAATTTCTTGTAGTGGGCGCGCTAGCTGACGAATTTCCCCGGGTACGGGAAATTGTCCTACAACAATCATAGGCTCGACGAAGAAGAATATTTTTCTCTGTTGGCTTGCTGTTCAGATCATTTGCAGATAAAAAATCTGCACAACGATAAAAAACAGGATTATTTGTCTCATGCGTAAATTGGATCGCACCGACATCGGCATTCTGAACAGCCTTCAGGAAAACGCCCGCATCACCAACGCCGATCTGGCTCGTTCGGTCAACCTGTCGCCGACTCCGTGCTTCAACCGCGTCCGGGCCATGGAGGAGCTGGGAGTGATCCGCGAGCAGGTCACGCTGTTGGATGCCGACCTGCTGGGATTGCACGTCAATGTGTTCATCCATGTCAGCCTGGAGAAGCAGGTGGAAGAGGCGCTGCAGCACTTCGAGGAGGCGATCTCCGACCGGCCGGAGGTGATGGAGTGCTACCTGATGGCCGGCGATCCGGATTACCTGATCCGCGTGCTGGTGCCGACCATCCAGTCGCTGGAGCGGTTCATGATGGATTTTTTGACCAAGGTCCCGGGCGTGGCGAACATCCGCTCCAGCTTTGCCCTCAAGCAGGTGCGCTACAAGACCGCACTGCCGTTGCCGGCCAATGGGTTGACCCTGGGCACCTGACCCTCTGCTCGCGAAGGCATCGGCACTTCAACATTGATGCCAGCAGACCCACCGCTATCGCGAGCAAGCTTTGCTCCCACAGTGGACCTGCGTTTGGCCGCGGATTTATTGGCAACCCAAAAACTCTGTGGGAGCAAAGCTTGCTCGCGATGCAGGCGCCTCGGTTTCCCAGGAGACCGCGTCCACTTCATCGCGGGCTAGCCTTGCTCCCACAGGGAAGTGGGCCTTAGAGCAACCGACACTGCATCGAAAACCCCAGCGCCACCGACTGCCCTTGCTCCAGCAAACGCAACCCTGGCCGCCCCGGCAGGTGATGGGCGTTGACCGGATGACTGACCGGTTCGATGCAAAAGAAATCCAGGCCCACGGGGCAGTACAGCAGGAAGTATTTGCTGTCACTGGTGCGGCATTCCAACTCATAGCCCAGGTCCGGCTGCTGGATCAGGCATTGCCCGTCCCAGCCGCCGAAACCATTGTCGACGAGGGTATCGGGCAGGGCGCGTATCTCTTGGAAATCCCATTCGACGGGAACTTCGCTCAGCTCGGTCGGCAACTTCGAGGCGTCGCACTTCCAGACTTCGGTTGCCCGGGTTTGCAGGCGAGTACTGGCGGTGCGCGGAAAATACGGGTGCAAACCCAACCCGTGCCACGCGGCCTGTTCGGCCATGTGGGTGACGTGGATGGTGATTTGTAGCTGACCACCGCTCAGACGGATTCGCAGGCTGGCGCGGTAGGCAAAGGGGTATTGGCTGTCGAGTTGCAGCAAGGCTTCCTGGCCGCTGTGTTCGGTCACCTGCCACGGCTGTTGCCAGGCACTGCCATGGATCGGGAACGGGTCGTTGGGGCTGTTGGCGTCCAGGGCCAGCCAGCCGCCGGGACAATCGAAACCGCCGTTGGCGATCCGGTTTGACCACGGAATCAACGGGAAGCCGCCGAGTTTGCCCGGCAGGCC
This sequence comes from Pseudomonas sp. CFII68, assembly GCF_000416195.1. NCBI lineage: Bacteria > Pseudomonadati > Pseudomonadota > Gammaproteobacteria > Pseudomonadales > Pseudomonadaceae > Pseudomonas > Pseudomonas sp. CFII68. The sequence goes on along the minus strand of NZ_ATLN01000071.1, from coordinate 6,838 downwards.
GTTTTCCACGGCTTGCGGCTCGGGCGGGCGTAGCAGGGGAGCACCGGTGCTGCGCACTGTCCATTCAACGAGACTGGCGCCCAGGTGCGGGGCGAGGGTGAGGCGGGTGAGTTCGTCTTCGAGATGGAGAAGAGGCGGCGTCATGTTGGCCTTGTTCTGCAAGGTTGAAAAAACTGATGTGGGAAAAGCCGGATTCTTGTGTGCGAACCCTGTTGTGGCGAGGGGATGTAGAGAAACGTCGCACCGCACTGTGGGAGCAAAGCTTGCTCGCGATGAAGATGATGCAGACTCCTCGGTTCCCAGGGAGACTGCATCATCTTCATCGCGGGCAAGCCTTGCTCCCACAAGGGGTTGTTGTCGTTTGTTCGTTACAACACCAAGTGCGGCAACCACAGCGAAATGGCGGGAATGTAGGTCACGAGCATCAGCACCACGAACAGCATGGCGTAGAACGGCAGCAGCGCCTTGACGGTGCTTTCGATGCTGACCTTGCCAATGGCGGAACCGACGAACAACACCGCGCCCACCGGTGGCGTGATCAACCCGATACCCAGGTTCACCAGCATGATCATGCCGAACTGCACCGGGTCCACGCCGATGCCGACGATCACCGGCATCAGGATAGGTGTCAGGATCAGGATCAATGGCGCCATGTCCATCACGGTACCCAACAGCAGCAACATCACGTTGATGCACATCAGGATCACGTAGCGGTTGTCCGACAGCGTCAGGAACGCGGTGGTGATCTTCGCCGGGATCTCCATCAGCGTCATGATGTAGCCGAAGCTGGCGGCGAAGCCGATCAGGATCATCACGATGGAGATGGTGCGTACCGTACGGTGCATCAGTTTCGGCAACTCACTCCACTTGTAGTCCCTATAGATGCACATGGTCACGAAGAACGCCCACACCACGGCAATGGCGGCCGATTCGGTGGCGGTGAAAACACCCGAGAGAATGCCGCCAAGGATGATGAACAAGGTCATCATGCCCCACATGGCTTCCCGGCAGATCTTCAATGCTTGCTTGAGGGGAATCACTTCGCCCTTGGGGTAATTGCGCTTTTTCGCGAAGACCAGGCACAGCGCCATCAGGCACAGGTTCATCATGATGCCGGGGACGATGCCGGCCATGAACAGCGAACCGATGGAGACGGTGCCGCCAGCGGCGAGCGAATACAGCACCGCGTTGTGGCTGGGCGGTGTCAGCAGCGCTTGCACCGAACCACTGACGGTGACAGCGGTGGCGTAATCACGCGGATAGCCTTGGCGCGTCATTTCCGGGATCAGCACCGAGCCGACCGAGGCCGTATCGGCCACCGAGGAACCGGAGATCGCGCCAAAGAAACTCGAAGCCACGAGGTTGACCAAGGACAGGCCACCGCGCACGAACCCCACCAGCACACTGGCGAATGCCACCAGTCGGCGGGACATGCCGCCTTCGGCCATGATCGCACCGGCCAGGACGAAGAACGGAATGGCCAGCAACGAGAATTTGTTCACCCCGCCCGTGACCTGGATCATCATGGCCTGGAACGGAATATCGATCCACCACGCCCCGATCAGGGCGGCAGCGCCCAGCGCGTAGGCGACCGGCATGCCGATCAGGATCAACAACAAAAAACTGCCCAGCAGAATCAGCGCGTCCATTAAGCGGCACCTTCGTTTTCTTCAACAAGGTCGAACTGCACGACCCGACGCTTGCTTTGATCACCCAGCAAGAGTTTTTCCAGGACAAAAATCAGGGTCAGGAAACCACCGACCGGGATCGGCATGTAGGTGATGCCGACGCGCAGGGTGGGAATGGCGCTCATGAATTGATTCCAGGTGGTCATGCACAGCTTGGTGCCCCAAATGGTCATGAAGATGCACACCGCTGCCATCAAGAGCTGGGTGAAAACCGAGGCCAAGGTTTGCCAGTGCGGTGGCAGGCGACTGGTGACCATGTCCACGGCCATGTGCGAGCCGGAGCGGTAACTGGCGGCGGCGCCGATGAAGGTGAACACGATCATCAGCAAAATAGCGGTGGGTTCCGGCCAGCTTGAGCCGGTACCGAGTACGTAGCGGGCAAACACGCCCCAGGGAATCATCAGCGCCACGGCGAGGACAGAGAGTCCGGCCACCCAGATGCAAGTCATGTAGATCGTGTCGTTGATACGCAGCAGCAAATTCTTCATCGGGTTCCACCGTAACCGGGCGCGCCTTTTAACCGCGGGCGCGCCCAGCCTTTTTCATGAGTACAGATTGAGGGACCTTACTTGACGGCTTCGATACGCTTGATCAGGTCCGCATACGGCGCGCCGTATTTGGCCCGGACCGGAGCGGTGGCGTCATAGAAAGGTTTCTTGTCGACGGTGATGAATTCGACGCCGGCGGCCTTGAGTTTTTCTTCACTGGCGGCGGACTTCTTGTCCCACAGATCGCGTTCTTCAGCCTGGGCTGCCTTGGCGGCTTTTTTCACCATGTCCTGCTGTTCTGGCGTGAGCTTGTTCCAGGTGATTTTCGACATCACGATCGGTTCAGGCAGGATCAGGTGGCCGGTCAAGCTGTAGAACTTGGCGTTCTGGTAGTGATTGTGTTCGAGCAGCGTCGGTGGGTTGTTTTCCGCGCCGTCGATCACGCCGGTCTGCAAGGCACTGAAGATTTCGCCGGTGTCCATCGCGATGCCATTGGCGCCCATGGCGTTCATCATCTCGATGAACATTGGGTTGCCTTGCACGCGGATTTTCATGCCCTTGAGGTCTTCGAGCTTGCGCACCGGTTTCTTGGTGTAGATGTTGCGCGTGCCGCCGTCCATCCAGGCCAGGGCCACCAGGCCGAATTCGGAGTTGGTGATCCGGTCGAGAATCGCATCGCCGACTTCACCGTCGATGACGGCGCGCATGTGCGCCTGGTCGCGGAAGATGAATGGCATGTTGAAGACGTTCACGTCCGGCACGACGGGGCCAACGATCCCCAGGCTGACGCGCGACATCTGGATCGCGCCGGCTTGCATCTGCTCGATGACTTCTTTTTCAGAGCCCAGCACGCCGCCTGGGAAATACTTGAATTTCAGCTCGCCGTTGCTCTCTTTTTCCAGAGTCTTACCCATGGACTCCTCGGCGACCACGGTCGGGTAGCCCTTGGGGTGGATGTCGGCGATCTTGATGTCCAGGGCGTGTGCCGCCTGGGCCAGGAAGGCCAGGGGCAGGGCTGCGATCAGAAGCGTGCGTTTGAAATTCATGGTCAATCTCCAGTGTTGTTGTTTTTATGTCTATCGATGTGAAGCGGCAAAGCAGATCAGGTCGCGGAGTGTTGCCGTCCTCCGAAAGCAGGTTCGGCCAGGCCCTTGACGCCGGGGTTCAGCGCGAACACGCCACCGGCCAGGGATTGCGGATCGTTGTCGTCGCCCGGACGAATCGAGGTCACGAAAAGGGTGTCCAGCTGGCTGCCGCCAAAGGCGCACATGGTCGGTTTTTTCACCGGCACTTCCAGCGAACGGTCGAGACGTCCGTCCGGGGTGAAACGGTGAATCAGCCCGGCATCGTTGGCGCAGATCCAATAGCAACCGTCGGCATCCACCGCGGCGCCGTCCGGGCGCCCGGCCAACGGCATCATGTCGACGAACAGGCGCCGGTTGGACGGGGTGCCGCTGTCGATGTCGTAGTCGAAGGCCCAGATCTGCTGGCTCAACGGGTGCGAGTCGGAGAGGTACATCGTCCGGCCGTCCGGGCTGAAGCCCAGGCCGTTGGGCACGATGAAACCGCTCAGTTGCGCCTCGACCGGGCTGCGCTGCCCGGCCTCATAACGGTACATCCGGCCCTCGTCGACGTTGGCGCCCATGTTCAGCACCATGCTGCCGGCCCAGAAGCGGCCCTGGCGGTCGCAGCGGCCGTCGTTGAGGCGCATGTCGGTGCGGCTGTGCTCGACGCTCGCACACAGTTCGCTGTCGAGGCTGCCATCGTCATGGGGGTGCAGGCGAAAGAAACCGCTTTCCATGCCCGCTACCCAGCCACCGTCCTGGTGGCGGGCAATGCAGGCGAGCATTTCGGGGGCTTCCCAGCCCTGGACTTTTCCGCTGCTGGCATTCCAGCGTTGCAGGCCGCCGCTGGGGATGTTCACCCAGTACAGGGCGTTTTCCTCGGGGACCCACACCGGGCTTTCCCCGACGGCGTTACGTGCATCGACAATCAATTCGGCTTGCATGGTGATTCCTTTGTGCGTGCGTATCCCATGAAAAACAGCGAATCAGTTGTCGAACGGGCCGGCCGCCACAAAGGCGCCGCCCTGGTAAACCATGGCCGGGTCATCGGCGGCCGGCATCGGCTGCGCTTCGACCTTGGCGCGGAAAATCTCGGAAGTGTCCTTGGGCTGGTAGCCCAGGTGTGCGGCTTGGCTGTTGTCCCACCAGACATCGCGGTTGGCGGACACGCCGTAGACCACGGTGTGGCCGACTTTCGGGGTGTAGAGCGAGCATTCGATCAGTTGGGTGAGGTCGTCGAAGCTCAGCCAGGTGCTCATCATCCGGCGGTTCTGCGGTTCGGGGAACGACGAGCCGATGCGGATGCTCACGGTCTCGATGCCGTAGCGATCGAAGTAGAAGTTGGCGACATCTTCGCCGTAGGACTTGGACAGGCCGTAGTAGCCATCCGGGCGGCGAGGGCAGAGGGCGTCGATAGTCTGGTCCTGTTTGTAGAAGCCTATGACGTGGTTGGAACTGGCGAAGATCACCCGCTTGACGCCGTGTTTGCGCGCGGCTTCATAGATGTGGAACACGCCGCTGATGTTGGCGCCGAGGATCTCTTCGAACGGACGCTCCACCGAAACACCGCCGAAGTGCAGGATGGCATCGACGCCTTCGACCAGTTGGTGCACGGCCTGCTTGTCCGACAGGTCGCACGGCACCACTTCTTCGCTTTCGTCGATGGCCGGGGCCATGTTGGCGATGTCCGACAGGCGAATGTGGCGGGCGAAAGGCTTGAGGCGCTCGCGCAAGACTTTGCCAAGGCCGCCAGCGGCACCGGTCAATAGGAGGCGATTGAAGGGGTGGCGAATCTGTGTCGTGGTCATGGCATTACCTGAGCAAACAATGAGAGGTACAGTTGTTATAAGTTGTCGTACGACCGAGAGGAAATATCCTTATCCTTCCTCTACCTTGTCAACGTTTGATCGACGAACCGCTCTAAACCGGCGTCCCTGCCGCAGGTTGCCATGGGATGCGCTCATGGCAATGGATCCTGGTGTTACAGAAGCGAAAGCGGGTAGCTGATGAAGATGCGGTTCTCGTCGAATTCGTTGGTGCTGAAGTCGCGACGAATCGATGCGTTACGCCATTTCACGTTGAGGCTCTTGAGCGCGCCACTCTGCACGGTGTAGGCCAGTTCGGTTTCACGGCCCCATTCCTTGCCATCGTCGACCGTGGCGGTGTGCACGTTGTCACCGCTGATGTAACGGTTCATCAGGGTCAGGCCCGGCACGCCGACGGCGGCGAAGTTGAAGTCGTGGCGCAACTGCCAGGATTTTTCCTTGGCGTTGTCATAACTGGAGTTGTAACTGTCGTTCGCCAGGGTGCCGCCGCTGGTGCCGTTGACGCGCATCCAGGCATCGTCACCACCGACTTTCTGCAGGCCGACGTAGAAGGTGTTGCCGCCGTATTTGGCCGAGAGCAGGGCGAACGCGGTTTTGTTGTCCAGGTCGCCGGCCAACGCACTGCCGTTTTCCTTGCCGGTGAAGTAACCGAGGTTGGCGCCCAGGGTCCAGTCGCCGATAGGCTGGCTATGGGTCAGGTTGAAATACTGCTGCTGGTAGATATCGGACAGTTCCGCGTACCACACGCCGACCTGGGTGCGTTTTTCGTTGAAGGCATATTCGCCGCCACCGAAGTTGAAGCGGTCGGAGGTGAAGGCGCCGCGGCCGTTCATGGACATGTCTTCCATGCTCGCGTCGTTGCGCGGGCTGTTGCCACGGAACTGGCCGCCGTAGAGGCTCAGGCCGTTGATTTCGGTGGAAGTCACCTGGCCGCCACGGAAGGTTTGCGGCAGGGAGCGGCCGTCGTCGGAGCGCAGGATCGGCAGTACCGGCATCCATTCACCGAACTTCAGTTCGGTCTTCGATACCTTGGCCTTGAGGGCGACGCCGAGGCGACCGAAGTCGTCGGCCGGGCGACCATCGTCATGCACCGGCAGCAGTTGTGTACCTGCCGTGCCGCGACCGCCGTCGAGCTTGACCGAGTACATGCCCAGCACGTCCACGCCGAAACCGACCACGCCCTGGGTGAAACCGGACTTGGCGTCGAGGATGAAACTCTGGGTCCATTCCTCGGCTTTGCCCTGGGCGGCGTTGTCGTTGACGAAGTTGCGATTGAAGTAGGCGTTGCGCAGGTTCAGCGTGGCCTTGGCGTCATCGACGAAGCCTGCGGCGCTGGCGGTCGTTGGCAGAAACGCGGCGAGGCTGCTGCAACCGAGCAATAGCAGTGTGGGGCTGGCGTTGAGAAGGGTACGGCGGTTTGGACGGTTGTCGGGCGAAAAACGGACACGTGTGCTCACTATGACGCTCCCTTACTTTTTTGTTGTTTTTATTTGTCATACGTCGTCGTACAACATGAGGGGATTATTTGGAAGCGGCTCCTCGTTGTCAACTGGCCATTATCGGAATTATCCAACTCGGGGGTGCTTCAAAATGAGGCGTTTCAATGGTCGTCACCGATCGAGGTCAAGATCGCAGGCCGTGGCACCGGGCACATCCGGGGCTTGAGAATAGCGGGGAGGGCGCTTGGTTGTGCGATGACTGGTCTAAGACATTAGTCGAATGTCCACGATCAGAAGGCTTGTGATCGTTCCCACGCTCTGCGTGGGCATGCA
>NZ_ATLN01000070.1:0-104928 GCF_000416195.1 Pseudomonas sp. CFII68 | reverse complement strand
CGCGAGCAAGCCCGCTCCCACAGTTGATCGCAGTAATTTCAGGTACGCGTCGCCCCGCGGGCGCTGGCGGCGAACTGGTCCGCCGGCAACACATGCTTGCGCTCCAGCAGGCGATAGACCACGCCGGTCAACACCAGGCCGAACACCATCACACAGGACAGGAAATACAACCCAGAGGCCAGGTTGCCGGTGTACTCCTTCAGCGCACCGATCACGAACGGGCCGATGTAGCCGCCCAGGTTGCCCACCGAGTTGATCAACGCAATGCCCGCCGCCGCACTGGCGCCGGCAAAGAAACGCCCCGGCAAGGTCCAGAACACCGCCGTGCAGGAAAACAGCGCGAACGCCACCAGGCACAGCGCCGCCAATTGCAACACCGGCACCGACAACCAGGCGCTGAGGAACAGACCGATGGCGCCCAGCACGTACAACACGGCCAGGTGACCGTAGCGGTCGTTCAAGCGGTCGGAGCTGCGGGGAATGATCAGCAAACCGATGATGCCGAAGATGTACGGCACCGACGACACGAAGCCAGTCACCAGGTCGCTGCCGCCGAACTGCTTGATCAGCGTCGGCAACCACAGGCCCAGGCCGTAGATGCTCAAGGTCACCGGCAGGTAGAACAGCGCCAGCAGCAAGACACGCTTGTCCTTGAGGGCATGCAGCGGATTGCCGTGGCGGGTCTGGCCGTATTCCTGCAGGTCTTTTTTCAGTTCACCGGTCAGCCAGTCCTTCTCGGCCTGGTCCATCCATTTCACTTGTTGCGGGCCGTCCGGCAAGTAACGCAACACCGGCCAGGTCAACAGCACCGCCGGCAGGCCGATGACGATGAACAGCCACTGCCAGCCGTGCAGGCCAAGGATGCCGTCCATGCCCAGCAAACCACCGGACACAGGGCCGGTGATCATCATCGCGATGGGTTGGGACAGAATGAACAGGCCCAGGATCTTGCCGCGATGACGCACCGGGAACCACTGAGTGATGTAGTACAGCACGCCCGGGAAGAACCCGGCTTCGGCCGCGCCGAGCAAAAAACGCATCACATAGAAGCTATGCGGGCCTTGTACGAACGCCATGCCGATGGTGATCGCGCCCCAGGTGACCATGATCCGGGCGAACCAGCGCCGGGCACCGAAGCGCTCCAGCATCAGGTTGCTGGGGATCTCCAGCAGGAAGTAACCGATGAAAAACAGCCCGGCACCCAGGCCGTAGGCGGCGTCACCAATACCGAGATCGGCGCCCATGTGCAGCTTGGCAAAGCCCACCGCAGAGCGGTCCACGTAGGCGATCAGGTACAGCAGGATCAGGAAGGGAATCAGTTTCAGCGTGATGCGACGTATAAGCCGCAATTCCTGGCTCATGGGACCGGTCTCCGATTGTTGTTGTTATGGAACCTCGGGGGATTTCTCTCGCGAATGACCGCCAGGACAATCCCTCCATTGAATCGGACTATATAGTAATACTATTTACCCAACAACACTTCCAAACCGCACAAATTGCGCTTATGTTACCCTTCAGCTAGAACAATATAGTCATACAATAAGAGAATCGATCATGTCTGATAAGAAACCCTTCCTGCGCTCGGCCCAATGGTTTGGCACCGCCGACAAAAACGGCTTCATGTACCGCAGCTGGATGAAAAATCAGGGCATCGCCGACCATCAGTTCCACGGCAAGCCGATCATCGGCATCTGCAACACCTGGTCGGAGCTGACGCCGTGCAACGCGCACTTCCGGCAGATCGCCGAGCACGTCAAGCGTGGCGTGATCGAAGCCGGGGGCTTCCCCGTGGAATTCCCGGTGTTCTCCAACGGCGAGTCGAACCTGCGCCCCACCGCCATGCTGACCCGCAACCTGGCGAGCATGGACGTGGAAGAGGCGATTCGCGGCAACCCGATTGACGGCGTGGTGCTGCTCACCGGTTGCGACAAGACCACCCCCGCCCTGCTGATGGGCGCCGCCAGTTGTGACGTACCGGCCATCGTTGTTACCGGCGGGCCGATGCTCAACGGCAAGCACAAAGGCCAGGACATCGGCTCGGGCACGGTGGTCTGGCAATTGAGTGAACAGGTCAAGGCCGGCACCATCACCCTCGACGATTTCCTTGCGGCCGAGGGCGGCATGTCCCGCTCGGCCGGCACCTGCAACACCATGGGCACCGCCTCGACCATGGCCTGCATGGCCGAAGCCCTCGGTACTTCCCTGCCGCACAACGCGGCGATTCCGGCCGTGGATGCACGGCGTTATGTACTGGCCCACATGTCCGGCATGCGCGCCGTGGAAATGGTCCGTGAAGACCTGAAACTGTCGAAGATCCTGACCAAGGAAGCTTTCGAAAACGCCATCCGCGTCAATGCGGCCATCGGCGGTTCGACCAACGCGGTGATCCACCTCAAGGCCATTGCCGGGCGCATCGGCGTGCAACTGGACCTGGACGACTGGACCCGCATCGGTCGCGGCATGCCGACCATCGTCGACCTGCAACCGTCCGGGCGCTTCCTGATGGAAGAGTTCTACTACGCCGGTGGCCTGCCCGCCGTGCTGCGGCGTCTAGGCGAAGCCAACCTGATCCCCCATCCGAACGCCTTGACCGTCAACGGCAAGAGCCTCGGCGAGAACACCAAGGAAGCGCCGATCTACGGCCAGGACGAAGTCATTCGCACCCTGGACAACCCGATCCGCGCCGACGGCGGTATCTGCGTGCTGCGCGGCAACCTGGCGCCACTGGGCGCGGTGCTCAAGCCGTCCGCCGCCACCGCCGAACTGATGCAGCATCGCGGTCGCGCGGTGGTGTTCGAGAACTTCGACGAGTACAAGGCACGGATCAACGACCCGGAACTGGACGTCGACGCCAACTCGATCCTGGTGATGAAAAACTGCGGGCCGAAGGGTTATCCGGGCATGGCTGAAGTCGGCAACATGGGTTTGCCCGCCAAGCTGTTGGCTCAGGGCGTGACGGACATGGTGCGGATTTCCGACGCACGCATGAGCGGCACCGCCTACGGCACGGTGGTCCTGCACGTGGCACCGGAAGCCGCCGCCGGCGGACCTCTGGCGGCAGTGAAGGAAGGCGACTGGATCGAACTCGATTGCGCCAGCGGCCGCCTGCACCTGGACATCCCGGACGCCGAACTCGCGGCGCGCCTGGCCGACCTGCCGCCACCGCAGAACCTGTTGGTGGGCGGTTATCGCCAGTTGTACATCGAGCACGTGCTGCAAGCGGACCAGGGCTGCGACTTCGACTTCCTGGTCGGCTGCCGCGGCGCCGAGGTGCCACGCCACTCCCACTGATCCACCCATCCCCTGTGGCATCCCCCTGTGGGATGCAAGCTTTTGTGGGAGCTGAGCTTGCTCGCGATAGCGGTGTAACAGACAACAGAGATGTTGACTGGAAGGACCTCATCGCGAGCAAGCTCAGCTCCCACAAAAAGCTCACTCCCACAATGGGTCTGTATCTCTCACAATGGGTCTGTATCTCCCACAATGGGTCTGTATCTAAATCAAAAATCGCACTAGCGACCCGCCATCGCCGCGCCTGCTATCATGCGCAGCACTCCCCTCGCACAGGATCGCGCCGCGTCCCATGGATTACCGTAAACCTTCCGACCGCAAAAGCATGCACGCGCGCATCGTCCAGGAACTGGGCATGCAGATCGTTTCCGGGCGCTTCAAACCGGACGATAAACTGCCCGCTGAAGCCTTGTTGTGCGAAGAGTACGCGGTCAGCCGCCCAGTGCTGCGTGAAGCCACGCGGGTGCTGGTCGCCAAGGGCCTGGTGTATTCGCGACCGCGCGTGGGCACGGTGGTCAAGGCCCGGCGGGAGTGGCACATGCTCGATCCGGATGTGCTGCATTGGCTGATGCAGAGCAGCCCGCAGAATGAATTCTTCAACCTGCTGACCAGCGTGCGCAGCATCATCGAGCCGGCCGCCGCCGCCCTCGCCGCACAGTTCGCCAACGAGGCCGACATCGCGTCCATCCGCGAGGCCTACCAGCGCATGGAAGCGGCACCGACCCCCGAGGCCGTGCTGCAACCGGACCTGGACTTCCACAGCCGCATCGCCGACGCCACCCACAACGACCTGCTCGCCAACCTCTGCAACATGTTGTCGGTGGCCATCGCCGAGGCGCTCAAGCATTCCAACCAGCGGCCCAACCTGCATGAGCTGGCGATGCCACGCCACAAGGCGATCCTCACCGCCATCGAGAACCGCGACGCCCTCGGTGCCCGCCATGCCACGCTGGTGCAACTGGACGATGCCCGCAGCGCGCTGAATGTGGTGCTGGGCAGCGATCCCGACCAGGCCTGACATAACGCAGGCCCAACGGGTGGTATCTATATACCGCCCGCAGAGCAAGGAAATCCCGACACTTGACTCTCGCCGTCATCCCGACGGCCATGAGTTCAGGAAAAGGACTTCTTATGACCTCGCCCACACCGGCCGACACCCCCTCCGAGTTGGCACAAAACGTCAGCCAGCAATTCGCCAGCCGCCCGACCTTCGAGCAGGTCGCGCAACAAATGCTTGAACAAGCCATCACGGCAAAATACCCCTCGCTGACCATCGACCTCTCCAAGACCCAATTGGCAACGCCGAATGCAGCCGTTCACGCCTGGAACTTCCAACCCTTCATGCCCCTCGTGCTTGACTACCTGGCCCTCGACACACCCGTGGATTTCAGTTCACGGGGTCATCTTGACTGTTATCTTTCCGACTCGATTCCACACCGCCTTTGGTCAGGCGATGAAAAGCTGGACATGCAGGTCATCAAAAAGCTGTTGCTTGAACTGCCCTGGACCCTACCGATCGGGCTGGAGGATGCGCTGACCCGCTATTGGAACACCGACATCAGCCCCCACGCCCAAACCGACACCCATACCAGCCGCTGGCAATGGCTCAGCGACACCCTCAAAAACCTGCTGCATATCCGTGGGCTGCAACAGCCAGGCCTCACGGAACCAGCACGCGAGACCCTGGAGCAGATCGTCCGCTGGCCGGACCGTGAGCAACGCTTCAGCCGCAATACGCCCCCCGTCTACGCCTACAGCCTGGAAAGTACCGTCACCCAGGGCACCTCCAGCACCGTACTGCCCAGCAACGAGATCCTCCTGCTTCATTACACACGCTACGGGCTCATCATTCTGCTTTGCAGCCCCGGCAGCGCCGTGCAGTCCTTCGCATCGATGGACGCCTTCAATCGCCATTGGGGCGAACGGATCGCCAGCCGCTACATTGTCGACACCGTCACCTGCCAACGCTACGAGATCGGCGGCAATGCCTTCGACACCCAGGCCGCCCTGATATTGGAGCAGCAATTGGCCGACCTGAAGGCGGTGCAATTGCCCTCCCGAATTGGCCTGCAAAACCTCAAGACGCTCTACAACGAGTTAAGCGACCCGGCCCGCTCTCTGCGCGACGCGCCACGCCTCACGCCTGAAACATCGACACGACTCGAGCCGCTACTGCCCGAATGGTTGAAACAGGCGTCCCTGGCCGATCAAACAAGGTTCCAGCGCTACAGCCTGGCGCTGGCCAGTGCCAAGAAACGCGATCAAGGGCGAACCTCTCTCAGTGACCTCAAGACTTTTACGGCTGACGCTTTACTCACGCTGATGAGCAAAACCAATGACAGCAGCCCGGCCAAGGCTCCCCCCAGCCAGTTCCAACCCGACGATGTGGCGCTGGTTTTCACCGTCTCCGCGGGGTATCCGGGGACCGTCGGCATCAGTGAGAAAAGAACGATGAGCCTGACTCAGCTGGCCATCGACAATCTCGTTGCACGCCCCAGTGGGCACCTGACACTCAGCCATCGCCTGGGCCTGGCGTTGCCTGCCTGGTTAACGCCGGACTTCATTACCCGCAAGGACGGGCTGATCGAACAGGCGGACATCGGCATGACCTATCCGCGTTATCTGCAACAGGAACTGTTGAGCGACTCGCCTCAAGCGCAGGAATACCAGCGAATGTTTGCCGAACAGCTCCCGGCGCAGTTGCCGCTTGAGGCACTGCAGCAAACGCTCAACGACGAAAACGGCATGACCCGCCAAGGGCTGCGTCTCATTGAGGCCCTGCTGCAACCCGACACGGCTGGTCGGCAGGTTGACGGCCGCCCCGTGGTCATTCGACACCTGGCCTTCCTGCGCAAGCCCCTGGCCCGGCCCGACATCGTGACCAACATGTTCATCGTCGAGGCACAGGACGTCGAAACGGGTCCACACCTTTTGTATCGCCCCCTGTACGCGCCGTCGCTGCTGGCGTTCCCGACGCGCCAGGCCCTGTTGCAGGCCGTCGCCGCCAAAGGGGATTTGCAAGACAGCATCCTGACCTGGATGTCCGACAGCGCACGCCCGGTGTATGCCAATGGTGGTTTCGCGGAGCCACACATTGTGCGTTTTTTCCAGGGTGACGAATTCAATCGTCCCGAAAAACCCGCTCCGGCGACACTCGCCACCCATGGCGCCAACGACGAACTGCTGCAATACCTGCACAAAGGCGAACTGATGCAGTACCTCTATGGCTGCAACGCCCAAGCGCTGGTCACCCAGGCCGACCGCCATTCAGTTTCCAACAGCGAAAGCCGCTGGGCGGTGTTTCTCCAGGGCGGCAGCCTGCTGTTCAATACGCTGCTGTTTCCGTTGCTGCGTGGCCCGGCCATGACCGTCGCCTGGCTATGGAGCCTGATGGCCAGCGCCAGTCATGATATCCCGGCCCTGAGCAGTGAAGATCCGACGACACGGGAACTCGCCGCCGTCGACTTGCTGGTCAACCTTGCCATGCTGGTGAGCCAATTTCCCTCCGCCCGTGCGCCCTCTCGTGCATCCGTGCCCACATCGGTCAAGGAACAAGCGATGCGCTCCCCCGCACCGCGTGTTGTCGAGCAGCAGTGGCCCGCACCCGCCTCGCCGAGAATCTTGGAAGGGTCCGTTGCCTTGCCCGGCGAACAATCCGAAGTCGCCAGCAGGACCCTCGATCTCAGGTACTCCACTCCCCGTTTCAATTTGACGCCGGAGCAACGCACCCGCATAAGGCGCATGCAGGTACTGCGCCCTGCGTCACTGCCTGAGCCGATTCAATATGGTCCTTTCAAGGGCTTGTACGTGATCGGCAACAAATGGCACGTATTCATGCAAGACAGCCTGTATCAGGTCAGCCCGGATCCGGACGGCAGCACCACGATTGTCGATCCGCTCGACCCCGCACGAACGGGTCCTGCGCTGCAATCAGACATTGACGGTAACTGGTCTATGGACCTGCGTTTACGCCTGCTGGGAGGCTCTCCCCCCAAACGCGTGGCGGACCAGCGTCGTCTCAATGCCCAAAGAGCCGCCGATTTGACCGGTGAGTTAACGGAATACCTCTCCCAGGAGTCCGGACGGGGAAAAGCCCTGGACATCGCCCAGCAAGTGATGACGAGGCTCGAAGAAGCAAGCGCTTATACCGAGGAGCAGCGCGCACCCAAACGAAAGGTGTTTTATGACCTGCTCAACGAGCAGACCGACATCTATTTGAAACTGCTGGACAGTGCGCCCGAACGCGCAAGGCTGGGCATTGGTTTGCCTTCCGCAAGCGTCCGCGGGCTGATGGAGAATGTCGTCAACAATGCCCGCAAGGCCTTCCTGATGGTGGAAATGGATCAACGGGCCCTCAATACCGCTCACCCGCAGTTTTTCGGAACGTTTGTGGAAGAAGACGTGGCTCGCGACATGCAGCGCTACGTGGTGTTCCTCGAAGCCATGAGCGACATCAATGATCGCGCCATCCATTGGCTGCAACTCAAGGATGAGTACCTGGAGAAGCTATTGAACCTGGATTCGGTGGGGGCCCAAGCGTTCGACCGCCTGACCCGCGGCCGTCCGCAGAATGAAAGGAATGTCATAGGCACCAAGGCCCTGCAGTTGGCCGCCCTGCCGATACTGGCCATCAAACACCCGGAAACCGACTTGCCCGATAGCCTGTATCGCATCGTCAAGCCATTGGCCGAGCAAGTACGCTCCCACGCTGACCTGCAACTGTACGACCTGAGCGCCTCTGAGCAGCTTGAGGTACTGACCAGCCTGACCGAGCATTATGGCGAAGCCCTCGACGCCTTGCAGGGCATGAAAACCCTTTATGCCGACGATATCAACGACGCCTATTTCGAGAAGCTGACCACGCTGCTTGACAGCCTGTACCAGGATGCGTCCGGCAAACTGGCGGCAGAAGTCAAACCCGAACCGACACCGCGCAAGCGCGCGCCCAAACGTCCCAAAGCACCTTCCGGAAGTCCTCAGAAAAAGGTGATCAAGACCCGCAGGAGTGGCGTTCTGATTGGTGACCTGAAACCGGCCGGCACCTCCTTGCCGATTGAAGTCGTCGAGTTGCGCTCCCAAGTCGACGATCAGGTGCTGTCCACCTATTCGCGTCACGACGACGTCTGGGACGTTGTCGACGTACGCCGACCGGCTCGAGCCCCCAGGACCCGATCGGTCAACGCGATCAAGGGCGATGCGCGAACACTGCTGGAGGAGCTGGAAGAACGTCTTCGCCGCGCTGAAAGCTATAAAAAGCGTTGCCGTCATCCTCAGGAAATCGAAGAGATCATGAACAATGAGGCCAGTCGCTTCCGTACGCTTTCTGAAGAACTCGACAGGGCCTTCTCAGCCTCACAAACGCCACGCACGCCGGCCGATCAAGCGCTGGGCAGGCAGTTGACCGAGGCCATTTCCAGACTGACGTCCAGGGGCAGCGCCCTGCGTGTCGAATTGAGCCTGCACCTGCCGCCCACCGACGGCAACCTCCAGTACCTGTTCGAACAGAACCTGATACAAGTCGCGCGACTGGGTGAGCGCAAAGCGTTGAAAGGCGCCCGCAAGGACTTCCTCCAGGAATATGCCATCAACAACCGTGACGGCTTCCCCCTCTGGTACGCGCATTTTCACTACGAAAAAATCGATACGCCGAAAGCCGACTACAGCGTCGCCCACCTGAAAACCAAGGCACAACGCCGGGAAGACTATCACTCGCTGCTCGCCAAGGCGGATAGCCCCTACGCGGTGGTGAATGTGCATCGAGGGAACATCGGCAAGCTCATGGCGCAGAGCAAGTTCTTGCCGTTGGCGACCTGATGACAACGCAAGCGTAAGGGTTGTGATGCCGCTCACCCAAGGCGGGGTCATTCATTGTGGCTAGGAATGATCAGCGTCTGAGCACCAGAAAAACCTGTGGGAGCGAGCTTGCTCGCGATTGCGCACTGACATTCAACACCTTCATTGACTGTCACACCGCTATCGCGAGCAAGCTCGCTCCCACACTGGGCAGGTTCTATCGTCGATCAATGAGCAAACAATGAATTGCCCTTCTGCCCCGCCAGTTTCTCGGGCTTGATCAGGAACCGCGCCAGCGCCGGCAACAGCCACAACGCGCCGAACATGTTCCACAGCAACATGAACGTCAGCATCAACCCCATGTCCGCCTGGAACTTGATGGCCGAGAAGATCCAGGTGCACACGCCGATCGCCAGGCACAAACCGGTGAACAGCACCGCCTTGCCGGTGGATTTCAGTGTCTGGTAGTAAGCCTCCTGCAACGGCAACCCGGCCCGCAGGAAACTTTCCAGGCGGCTGTAGATGTAGATGCCGTAGTCCACGCCGATGCCCACGCCCAGGGCCACGACTGGCAAGGTCGCGACCTTCACGCCAATGCCCATGAACGCCATCAGGGCGTTGCCCAGCACCGAGGTCAGCACCAGCGGCAGCACGATGCACAGCGTCGCCGCCCAGGAACGGAAGGTGATCATGCACATAGTCGCCACGCAGATGTACACCAGGACCAGGATGGTCAGCTCCGATTCCTTGATCACTTCATTGGTGGCCGCCTCGATGCCGGCGTTACCGGCGGCAAGGATGAATTCCAGGCCATCGCGGTTGTTTTCCTTGGCAAAGTCCTGCACCGCCTTCACCGCGCGGTCCAGGGTCTCGGCCTTGTGGTCGTTGAGGAACACCAGCACCGGCGCCAGGGAGCAACTGTTGTTGTACAGGCCATCGGCCCGGGCAATGGAGTTGTTCAGCACGTCAGGGTTGCGCGACAGGGTCTCCCATTTCAGGTTGCCCTCGTTCATGCCCTTGATCATTTGCTTGGACACGGTCACCAGGGAAATCGCCGACTGCACCCCCTCGGTGTTCTGCATCTTCCACATCAGCTCGTCGATGGGGGCCATGGCTTCATAGCGCGAGCAACCTTCGGTCTTGGTCTTGACCATCACCACCAGTACATCGGAGCTGGTGGAATAATTGCTGATGATGAAATTGTTGTCCTGGTTGTAGCGCGAGTCCGGACGCAATTCCGGCGCGCCCTGGTCCAGGTCGCCGATCTTCAGGTTCTGGCTATACCAGAGGCCACCGCCAAAGGCGACCACCGCCAGGGCAATGGACACCGGCGCGACCTTGGCGCTGGCGAAGTTCGACAGCAGGCGCCAGAACGGATGTTCGCGGGTCGCGTCTTTCTTGCTGCGCTCGACCGCACGCTTGCTGATGCCGGCGTAGGAGATCGCCACCGGCAGCAGGATCAAGTTGGTGAACACGATCACCGCCACGCCGATGGAGGCGCCGATGGCCAGTTCGCGGATCACGCCGATGTCGATGATCAGCAAGGTGATGAAGCCCACGGCGTCCGCCAGGATCGCGATCATCCCCGGCAGGAACAACTGCCGGAAGGTACGCCGCGCCGCTGTCAGGGCGTTGTCCGCCTCGCTGGACTGCAAGGCGATGCCGTTGATTTTCTGCACCCCATGGGAGATGCCGATGGCGAAGATCAGGAACGGCACCAGCATCGAGTACGGATCCAGGCCGAAACCGGCCGCATGCATCAACCCCAGTTGCCAGACCACGGCCACCAGGGTGGTGGTCAACACCGCCACGGTGCTGCGCATGCAGTTGGTGAACCAGTACAGCAGGACCAGGGTGATGACGAAGGCCACGCCGAAGAACAGCACCACCATGATCAGGCCGTCGATCAGGTCGCCGACCTTCTTGGCGAAACCGACGATGTGGATCTGCACGTTGGGGTTCTGGGCTTCGAACTTGTTGCGGATCTTGTCTTCAAGCTCGTGGGAGAACTTCTGGTAATCCAGGGCGAGCAACTTGCCCTGGTCCTGCGGGTCGGGATAAGACTCCAGCAGCGGGATGTCGATGATGCTCGACTTGAAGTCGTTGGCCACCAGGCGCCCGACCTGGCCGGACTTGAGCACGTTGTTGCGCAGCAGGTCGAGGCTGTCGGCCGAACCGTTGTAGCTCTGGGGGATCACCTCACCACCGGCGAAGCCCTCCTCCGTCACTTCGGTCCAGCGCACGCTGGGGCTCCACAACGACTTGAGCCCGGAACGGTCGACGCCGGAGATGTAGAAGACCTCGTCGTGGATCTGGCGCAGGGTCTCCATGTAGTCCTTGGAGAAGATGTCGCCATTGGTGGCTTCCACGGAAATACGCACCGTGTTGCCGAGGTTCGCCAGGTCGTTGCGGTGCTCGAGCATCTTCTGGATGAAGGGGTGCTCGAGGGGGATCATTTTTTCGAAACTGGTGGAGGGCCGGATCAGCGTGGCCTGCCAGAACAGGAAAACGCTGACCAACAGGCAAATGATGATCACTGCCGGGCGGTTGTTGAAAATCAGGCGCTCGAGGAACGTCGCCTTGTCTTGGTGATGACTGCTCATGGGTTCCGCCTTCTTGTTTTTGTGCCCGTCTTGCAGGACTGACTCATTTGCTCAGTTCGGCGCCGGTGGACGTGGTGGCACGCACGCCGCCTTGCCCCGCCAGGATCAGGTTGCCGTTGCCTGCCGCCGTGACGGCTGCCACGGAAATCCGGTCCGGGCGGTTGAACACACTGAAGGTCTCGCCGTCGTCGGTACTGCGCACCACGCTGCCGCCGTTGCCGACAATCACGATGGAACCGTCCGCCAGCAGCGTGGCGCCTGACAGGCCGAACTCCAGGGCACCGCGTGCGGCCTTGAGCTCGACCTGCTCCCACGTGCCGCCGAAGTCAGTGGAACGATACAGGTTGCCGCGCAAGCCGTAGGCCAGCAGCGTCGACGGCTGGGCGGTGCCGATGACCCCGAACAGCGAGCCTTCGTACGGGCCTTCGACTTTTTCCCAGGTCTGGCCTCCGTCGGCGGAGCGGAACATGCTGCCGGCCTCACCGACAATGAACAGCCCGGCGTCTTTCACGGCGGCTATCGCATTGAGGTGGAACTGGTCTTCGTTTTCGAGGCGGTCGCTGGCGTCTTCCCAGTGCTTGCCGCCGTCAGTGGTTTCCAGCAGTGCGCCGTAGGCACCCACGGCGAAACCGTTGCTGGCGTCCTTGAACCAGACATCCAACAGCGGCGCTTCACGGGTGAGGTCTTCGAATTGCTTGGTCCAGGTGCTGCCACCGTCATCGCTGGCGAGGATCTGCGCGTCGTGCCCCACGGCCCAGCCGTGTTTGTCATCGACGAAAAATACCGCGGTGAGCAGTTGGCGAGTCGGCACCTTGGCCTGGGTCCAGGACGTGCCCTGGTCGTCGGAATAGACAATGTGCCCACGGTCACCGACCGCCACCAGGCGCTGGCCGGCGTGGACCACATCGAGCATCAGGGTTTTGCTGGCCTTGGCCGACTCGACGGAATAGATGACATCGGACGTCGACGCCGCAACAGCCATCACCGGTGCCGACAATACCGCAGAGCCCAGCAGCGAGAGCGCCGAAGCCAGCAACGCAACTCTGCGCAGCATCGGCGGCCGGCTGCGGCCCACAGCCATGACAGGCTCATTCATAGACCTTTCCCCCATTATTATTGTTATGGCTTGGTGTGTTGCCAGTCCTGGAGCATAGTCCTGAAACCTGCAATCTAGAGCCACTTCGGAAGCTGATCTATCCTATCGGGCTTTCGAAAGGTCTGACAATCGACGCCGCGTTATCTTTTGTTAACCGGGGGGCTATCGGCCAAGGGTGAATCAGAAGACATTCGCGAGGGTGATGAATGTGGCGAGGGGATTTATCCCCGTTGGGCTGCGCAGCAGCCCCAAAGCAGTGAACTCAGTTTTCCCGACACACCGAGTTGCATGGTTTGGGGGCTGCTTCGCAGCCCAGCGGGGATAAATCCCCTCGCCACAAAAAAGCAATGCGCAGCCCGGTCACGCCAGGCTCTTGCTCACCACTTCGAACACATCGGCGGAAAGCGCGCCGGAGGCCAGGATGCGCTCCAGCTCGGCTTTCATCAGCGCCTGGCGGGCGCTGTCGTATTTGCGCCAGCGAGTCAGCGGCGCCAGTTGCCGGGAGGCGATCTGCGGGTTGAAGCCATTGAGCTGGATGACCAGGTCCGCCAGGAAGCGATAACCCGAACCGTCGGCGGCGTGGAAGTTGATCAGGTTCTGCCCGGCAAACGCCCCCAGCAGCGCCCGCACCTTGTTCGGGTTCTTGATATTGAACGCCGGGTGCTCCATCAATGCCTTGACCCGCGCCAGGCCACCCGGCAACGGGCTGCCGGCCTGGACGCTGAACCATTGGTCCATGACCAGTGGGTTGCCCTTGAAGTTTTCCGCAAATACTTCCAGGGCCTTGGCCTTCTCGGCTTCGAATGGCGAGTTGACCAGCACCGCCAGCGCGGTCAGGCGCTCGGTCATGTTGTCGGCGGTGTCGAACTGCTCAAGCGTCGCACTCAGCACCTCAGGCTTGCCGGTGAGCATCAGGTACGACAGCGCGATGTTCTGCAACGCGCGACGGGCGAAATGCTCGGCCTCGGCCACGTAAGGCGTTTTCTTCGACAGGTCGCGGTTGGCTGCATAGCGCAGCCAAAGGGCTTCGAACAGGTTCTCGGCCAACTGCTGACGGGCGAAATCACGGGCGACATGGATCGCCTCGACGTCGGCCACTTCGCTGATCTCCGTCAGGTAGGCTTCGCTTGGCAGCGAGAGCATTTCGGCGACCATGGCCTGGTCCAGGGACTCGTCCGACAGCACGCTGCGCAGTGCACTGACCAGGCGCGGGTCCAGCGTCAGGCTGGCGCCCTGCTGATGCTGGGCGATCAGTTCCTGCAGCACCTGTACCGACAACTGCTGGCCGGCATCCCAGCGGTTGAAACCGTCGCTGTCGTGTTGCATCAGGAACATCAACTGGTCGCGGTTGTACGGGAAGCTCAGCTTCACCGGCGCCGAGAAACCACGCAGCAACGAAGGCAGCGGCTGTTCAGCGACATCGACGAAAGTGAAGGTCTGCTCGGCTTCGGTCACCGAGATCACTCGGGACGTGCCATCTGCCGCGGCTTCACCGACCAGGCGCAGAGGGATTTCAGCACCCTTGCTGTCCAGCAGGCCCAGCTCCACGGGAATCACGAACGGCAGCTTTTCCATCTTGTCCGGGGTCGGCGGGCAACTCTGGCTGAAGGTCAGGCTGTAGGTCTTGGCAGCGGCGTCATAAGACTCGCTCACCGCCAGCCGCGGTGTACCGGCCTGGCTGTACCAGCGCTTGAACTGGGCCAGGTCGACGCCGTTGGCATCTTCCATGGCCTTGATGAAGTCATCGCAGGTCACGGCCTGGCCGTCATGGCGTTCGAAGTACAGGTCACTGCCCTTGCGGAAACCCTCAGGCCCCAGCAGGGTGTGGATCATGCCAACCACTTCCGAGCCCTTTTCGTACACGGTCAGGGTGTAGAAGTTGGAGATCTCGATAAAGCTGTCCGGACGCACCGGGTGCGCCATGGGGCCGGCGTCTTCGGCGAACTGGTGGGTACGCAGGTACGCCACGTCCTGGATGCGCTTGACCGTGGCAGAGTTCATGTCGGCCGAGAACCCGGCGTCGCGGAACACCGTGAAACCTTCCTTGAGCGACAATTGGAACCAGTCGCGGCAGGTCACGCGGTTGCCCGACCAGTTATGGAAGTATTCGTGGGCCACGATCGCCTCGACCCGCTGGTGCGCGGCATCGGTGGCGGTTTCGGCGCGGGCCAGCACGGCGCTGGAGTTGAAGATATTGAGGCCCTTGTTCTCCATGGCACCCATGTTGAAGTCGTTGACCGCGACAATCATGAAGATGTCCAGGTCGTACTCGCGCCCGTATACCTCTTCGTCCCAGCGCATCGACTTCTTCAGGCTGGTCATGGCGTGCTGGCATTTGTCGATGTTTTCCGGCTCGACATAGATGCGCAGCGCTACGGTGCGCTCGCTCAGGGTGGTGAAGGTGTCTTCGACGCACCACAGGTCGCCGGCCACCAGGGCAAACAGGTAGGCAGGCTTCTTGAATGGGTCTTCCCAGGTTGCCCAGTGCCGGCCGTCTTCGCCGGGGCCGCTGGCAATCGGGTTGCCGTTGGACAGCAGCACCGGATAGCTGTGCTGCTCGGCCACCACGGTGGTGGTGAACGTGCTCATCACATCCGGGCGGTCGAGGTAATAGGTGATCTTGCGGAAACCCTCGGCCTCGCACTGGGTGCAGAACATGCTGCCGGATTTGTACAAACCTTCCAGGGCGGTGTTGGTTTCCGGGTGGATCCGGACGGTGGTGTCGACCGTGAAGGCCTGGGCCTTGGGGTGAACGGTCAGGTGACTGTCGTCCAGTTGATAGTCGCCCTGCCCCAGGTCGGCGTCGTCGAGCTTGAGCGAGAGCAGTTCCAGGTGCTGGCCATCGAGCACCAGCGGCGGCAGCCCGGCACCGCGCTCGGGGTTGCGGCGCATCACCAGTTGCGCATGGACCAGGCTGTGGTCCTCGAACAACTCGAAGGTCAGGTGTGTTTCGTCGATCAGGTACTCGGGCGCCTGATAGTCCTTGAGGTAAATCATCTTCGGTTGTTCGGTGCGCATGGGTCGAATCCTTCTACTGATGCACGGCGAGCTGGTAGGCCGTGTATTTACGAATGTTGATCACGCCGGTGTCAAAAATCAGGTACTGGCCCTTGATCCCCAGCAGCGTGCCTTCGGCGATCGGGTTCTTGTCCAGGTTGAAGCTGACGATCTTGGCCGGGTATTGCTCCACCGGATAACGGATCTCGATGGGTTCGACGTCCGCTATGGTCTGGATCGCTTGCAGGCCGAATCGTTCCTGCAAACCCTGCAATCCCTCGGCGCAGCTGTCGAACAGCGCGTCGCGGATCGCCGGCAGGTCCACCGCCACGGCGTCGCCCTTGAGCAAGGCGCGCCAGTTGGTCTTGTCCGCCACCTGGCTGCGGAACAGGTCCTCGACAAACCCCGATTGCTGGCGGGTGGCGACCCGCAGGATCGGCAGCGCCTGGCTGGCGCCCTGATCCAGCCAACGGGTCGGCAACTGCGTGGCGCGGGTGATGCCGACTTTCACGCCCGAGGAATTGGCCAGGTAGACCACATGATCGGTCATGCAGAACTGCTCGCCCCAAGCTGGATCACGGCAGGTGCCGGCGTCGAAATGGCAACGCTCGGGGCTCATGATGCACAGGTCGCACTGGGCCAGCTTGGTCATGCACGGGTAGCAATAACCCTGGCTGAAGCTGGTCTTGGTCCGGCGTCCACAGTGGGTGCAGTGGATCGCACCGAGGTACTCCAGGCGTATCGTGCTGCCGATCAACGGGTTGACCGGCACCTCGACGTCGTCCAGGCGAAAGGCGTATTGAACGGTCGGCCCGTCAAGGCGCGCCGACATCTTGCTGATTGCACCGCGGCCAATCTCGATCAATGGATGGCGTCCGACTTGAACAGGATATTTGGCACTTCGGTCGATTTCGAATGGCATTCCTGCGCGCCCATGTAACCGGTGCGCTCGTCTTCGGGCAGGTTCTGGATTTCCCAGGCGATCATCGCCTGCAGCGACAGCTCGCGCTGCTCGGCGGTGAGTTTGTTGCCATCGGCCCATTTACCGATTTCCACCGCCTGTTTCAGGCTCTGGTAGATGTCGGGGGTGATGTTCTTGATCATTTCGTTGAAGGAAGACATGGGTTCTCCGCGCAATCGCGCATTTTAAAAAGGCACAGGCGCCGGTCAAAGGGCCATTTTACGGCGAGCGAACAGTCCGCCCAACAACCCCGTGAAGCAGCCGACGAGCAGCCCGCCGACGTGAGCCGCATTGGCGATTTCACCGAAACCGATCAGCGAAACCAGCCCGGACAGGCACAGCAGCAACCACACCAGCATCATCACCAGCACCCCACGGGGCAAGTGATAGGCCGGGTTCGGTGCAAGCAGTTGGTAGATCCAGCAATGGCCCAGCAGGCCGTACAGCACCCCCGACAAGCCGCCGAACAACGTCGGGCCGCTGAAAAAGTACTGGGCGAAATTGGAGACGAGGCTGAACAGCAGCGTCAGCCCCAACAAGTTGATACCACCCTGGCGCGCTTCGATCCGTCGTCCCAGTTCCCAGTACCACATGCCGTTCATGGCGATGTGCAGGAAGCCAAAGTGAATCAGCATCGGCGTTACCAGCCGCCACCACTGCCCCGCCGCCAGGCTATCGGCCAACGGTGTGAACTGGATGTAGTCGCCAACGATGCGAAATTCTAGGAAGGTCAACCAGCGCAGGGTCTCGAGATTATCCCCCAGCAGGGTGACCGCGCTGACGATCAGGCTCAGCAACAGCACCAGGGCCGTCACTGGACTGCGGGTCAGTTGCTGGACGAACCCCGCTCGCCGAGAAGTGCCACCCGTGTCTGGCAGTTCCAACTGCTGATCGGGATCGCCGGCGGGAAAACGTGCGTACAACGAACGCACATCCTCACTGATTTCATCCGGCACCCAGAGCACCTGCTCGCCCGCCTCTTCGCTGACACGATGGGGGACCTGCATGCGTTGCAGCAGCTTGACGAAGCCGCTCAGGTCGACTGCCAGGGGCAGGCGCAGAACCGCGACGACACTCATTGCAACACCTCCGGCCGCTCGACATCGACCCAGACAAACTTGTGCGGATCCAGGCGGGTTTCCTGGTCGAGGCGGTAGGCGACCAGCTTGCCGTAGAGCACCGCACTGTAATCCAGGCAGGCCAGGTTCGGGCGAATGGGCGCGGGCTTGCCGCTGCGCCAATAGTGGCCGACGAACAGCAACGGTTCATGGACGCCATAGCGCAGCAGGTTGTTTTTTTCATCCGGCGACAGTGGCGTGCGGGCCACCGGTTCCGGCAAGGCGTCGGGCTGGAACACGATGTCGCCGTAGGTCTGCGGGTTGTCTTCCCAGAACTTGGTGCGGAAAAACGAACGGGTCAGGCCATCGCCACCGGTCAGCGTCAGGCCATGGGGCAGGCGCATGTCCGTGCCGCGCAGCAAACGGTCGAACACCGTGCAGGCAAAACTGCCCGGTTGCGCCGAGGCCTGGAGGAAATGTTCGTCGACACAACCATCCGGGAACAGGCCACGCAGCGGTTCGATCAGGCCCGCATCCCAACAGGCATGCACCACCCGGAACCGGCCGGCGTCGACAAACAGCGGCAGCTCATAGAACCACTTGAGAAAGTCATGCCAGTCGCCGGGATGCTGCTCGAACTGGGTCAGGGTTTCGTTGAGCAGGCGGGCGTGGCGTGGCGTGTGTTCGCGCACGTAGCGCTGGCCGCTGCCCGGCAACGCCGGTGTGCTCCAGCCCAGGGCGTTGAACTCGTGGTTGCCCATGATGCACAGTGCCTGGCCGGCCACGACCATGTCGTGGACGATGTGCAGCGCCTCGCGAATCCGCGGGCCACGGTCGATGATGTCCCCCAGGAACACAGCCATGCGCGACGGATGCCGCCAGACCCCGCCCTGCTTGTGGTAACCGAGTCGGTCCAGCAGGTGTTCCAGGGTCAGGGCGCATCCGTGCACGTCACCGATCAAATCGTAACTGCGCGCAGGATCGAGCATCAGTCGCCTCCACCCCCCAACCGACTGCCCCAGCCGAGCTTGGTCCGGCAGACTTCATAGTAATTGTGATCCAGCGGATGGATCAGGCGCAGCTTCTGCGCTTTTTTGCTGACGGTGATGGTGTCACCCGGCGCGCAGGTGAAATGGTTCTGGCCGTCACAGGACACTTGCGGATAGATCTGCATATCCTTGGACACGACGATTTTCAGCTCACTGTTGCCATCGACCACAATCGGTCGCCCAGACAAGGTATGGGGGTACATGGGCACAATCACAATAGCGTCGAGCTTGGGGTGCATGATCGGTCCGCCGGCCGACAGCGCGTAGGCCGTGGAACCGGTCGGGGTCGCGACGATCAGGCCGTCGGCCTTCTGGCTGCAGACGAACTGGCCGTCGATGTACAGCTCGAACTCGATCATGCGCGTGGATTTACCAGGGTGCAGCACCACGTCATTGAGGGCATCGCCCTGGCCGATGGCTTCGGCGTGACGACGGACCTCGGCTTGCAGCAGGAAGCGGTTTTCCACCAGGTAGTGGCCGTCCAGCACCTCGGCGACCTTGGTTTCCAGCTCATCAGGACGAATATCGGTAAGGAACCCCAGGCTGCCCCGATTGATCCCCAGCACCGGGATATTGTGCCGCGCCAGGGCCCGGGCGGCCCCCAGCAGGCTGCCGTCGCCGCCGACCACGATGACCATGTCGCAGACCTCGCCCAGCATCTTGCGCGACGACGTCTGCAGGCCATGGCCCGGCAAGACTTCGGCGATGGTATCTTCGAGGATCACATGCAGGTGCCGCTCCAGGAGGAAACGTTTGAGACGGCGAACGGTGTCCAGCACCTGCGAACTGCCCAGGCGACCGATGATGCCGATATTGCGAAATTGCTCCATGAGGCTCCTGCGAGGGTCTGCGGCGGGCGAAAAACACGATTATGGGCGAAAGCGCTCCATAGACAAAATCCTTTAAGCCTTCGTCGCAGCAGCTATGCTCGCAAAATGATCCTGTTCCCTGAATTGCTGGACTTGCCCCGCCGCCTTCGCCATCCCGAAGTGCGCGACCTCGCGTGGGCGATCATCGCCCCGCCGATGCTCATCGACACGCCCTGGCCCCAGCGCCATCCCCTGGCCGGCAGTGACTGGGTACAGGAGCCTGGTCGACTGGAGCACTGGCTGCGGCAACTGGACCGTGACAGCTACCCACTGCTGCACTGCCTGTCCCAAGGGCGGACACGCCGCCTGGGCCTGTATTACGAAAGGCTGTGGCAGTTTGCCGTGCAGCAGGCCCCGGGCATCGAGTTGATCGCCGCGAACCTGCCGATCCGACGCGAAGGCCATACGCTAGGTGAATTGGACCTGCTGCTGCGTGATCGCGACGGCATCCATCACCTGGAACTGGCCATCAAGTTGTACCTCGGCCCCCAGCACGGTAACGGCCTGGACGCCGCGCAATGGCTGGGCCCGGGTTGCCATGACCGGCTCGACCGCAAGCTGGCGCATCTGCGCGAACACCAATTACCAATCTCGGCCCGCCCGGAAAGCCGCGACGCCCTGGCGGCACTGGGTATCGAGCCCTCAGGCATCGAACTGTTTCGCTCCGAACTCTGGCTGGGCGGGTATTTGCTGTACCCCTGGCCGGGCGAGGCCGAACCGCCGGCCGGCGCCCACCCCAGGCATTTGCGCGGTCACTGGCTGCATCAACGGGACTGGCTTGCGTTCATCGCCCAACATCCGCCGGGTCGCTGGCAACCCCTGCCCCGCGCCGCCTGGCTGGCCCCGGCGCATTATCCGGCCGAGCAGACCTGGAGCACTGCGCAACTGGAGGCCTGGCGACTGGACCTGGACCCGATGGCGCCGGCACAACTGATGGTGCGCCTGACTGAAAATACCGAGGGCGAGTGGGAAGAAGCTGAGCGGGTGTTCCTGGTGGCCGATCTCTGGCCGAATGTGCCGGGTAATGGTTGAGTCTTGTACTGCCTGAACGGCCGTCTTCGCGAGCAAGCCCGCTCCCACATTGGAATGCACTCTCCTGTGGGAGCTGGCTTGCTCGCGAAGGGGCCGCTACGGTTTAGAGTGACAACCGCACCGCCAGCGCCGCCAAGGTCACCAACAACACCGGCAGCGTCAGCACAATCCCGACCTTGAAGTAATACCCCCAGCCGATCTGGATGTTCTTGCGTTCCAGCACATGCAGCCACAGCAAGGTCGCCAGGCTGCCGATCGGGGTGATTTTCGGGCCCAGGTCGCTGCCGATGACGTTGGCGTAGATCATCGCCTCCTTCACCACCCCGGTGGCCTGGCTGGCGTCGATGGACAGGGCGCCGATCAGCACCGTTGGCAAATTGTTCATGACCGACGAGAGCAACGCCGTCAGCAGGCCTGTCCCCATGGCCGCACCCCACACGCCATATTCGGCGAAACCGTCGAGCCATTGGGCCAGGTAGCCGGTCAGCCCGGCATTGCGCAGGCCATAGACCACCAGGTACATGCCGAGGGAGAAGATCACGATCTGCCAAGGCGCCTCCTTCATCGCCTTGCGGGTGGAAATCTTGTGGCCACGGGCCGCGACGGCCAGCAGCAGCGCAGCGCAGACCGCCGAGATCGCGCTGATGGGAATCCCCAGTGGCTCCAGGGCAAAGCAGCCCAGCAGCAGGATCACCAGCACCACCCAGCCGGCATAAAACGTTGCCTTGTCGTGGATCGCCGTCGCCGGATCGTCCAGTTGCTCGGGGTCGTAGTCACCCGGAATGTCGCGACGAAAGAACCACATCAATATCGCCAGGCTCGCCGCCACGCTGACCAGGTTCACCGGCACCATGACCGCCGCGTAGCGGTTGAAACCAATGCCGAAGAAGTCCGCCGAGACGATGTTCACCAGGTTCGACACCACCAGCGGCAGGCTCGCGCTGTCGGCAATGAAACCGGCGCCCATCACGAACGCCAGGGTCGCCGCCGGGGAAAACCGCAACGCCAGCAGCATCGAAATCACGATGGGCGTCAGGATCAACGCCGCCCCGTCATTGGCAAACAGGGCCGACACCAGCGCCCCCAGCAGCACCATGAACGCAAACAGCTTGTGCCCGCTGCCCTTTCCCCAACGGGCCACGTGCAAGGCCGCCCAGGCGAAAAAGCCGGCCTCGTCCAGCAGCAGGCTGATGATGATCAGCGCGACAAACGTACCGGTGGCGTTCCAGATGATCTGCCAGACCAGCGCAATGTCGCCGACCTGCACCACCCCGCTCAACAACGCCAGCAGCGCGCCGAGCGTCGCGCTCCAGCCGACGCCAAGCCCCTTGGGCTGCCAGATCACCAGCGTAATGGTCAGCAGGAAAATCAATGACGCGATGAGCATGCACAACAGCCTTGGAAGGTTGATTGAAAAGAGGGAGTCAGACGTGACAAAGAACGGTCTGGTGGTGCGACGGGGCGAATATATCCCACTGTGGGAGCAAGGCTTGCCCGCGATGAAGATATCGCGGTTCGACTGTTAAACCGCGGTGCGGCCATCGCGGGCAAGCCTTGCCCCCACAGAACATCACTTCGCCACAGAAGTGATTGGCTTGAAGTTGCGCAAAGGTATCAAACCTTCTTGTGTTGCTCGACCCACTTGCCGTAGGCATCGATGAATTTCTGCAGGATGGGCCGTACCGAGTCCGACAGGTTGCCCGCCTCGTCAAATGCCGTCCCGGCACCGCTCAGGTAGGCTTCCGGCTGCTGCATGCAGGGCACGTCAAGGAATACCAGCGACTGGCGCAAATGGTGGTTGGCGCCGAAACCACCCATGGCGCCCGGTGAAGCACTGATCACCGCGCCCGGCTTGCCGCTCAGGCAACTCTGGCCGTAGGGACGCGAGCCGACGTCGATGGCGTTTTTCAACGGCGCCGGCACCGAGCGGTTGTACTCAGGCGTGACGAACAACAAAGCATCAGCCGCACCCACCCGCTGACGGAATGTGGTGTAGGCTGCCGGCGGTGTCACATCAATGTCTTCGTTATAAAGTGGCAACTCGCCGATCTCGACAATGTTCAGCTTGAGGTTGGCGGGCGCCAGGTCAGCCAGTGCCAGCGCGACCTTGCGGTTGATCGATGCCTTGCGCAGGCTACCCACCAAAACGGCCACTGTGTAGACATTACTCATGAGAGGCTTCTCGACTATCGGCTCAAAGGAGCCTGTAGTTATAGATGATCGGGGTGACAATTGGACCAGTGGAGCGACGAAAACCTGTCGGCTGGACTATTTTTTTCATGTAGGAAAACTTACCACGCTTGACCAGGGTCTACAGAACCGCAAATCGAGTGATTTATTTCCAGAGGTTCTAAGCAATGGCAGCAGTACTTGTCGGACAATTTCATGCGCGGGACGCCGAAGGTCGCGTCTATTCGGTGCATGAGTTCCAGGAATCGACCCCGTCACCCGACGGAAACGGCAAGGAGCCTGTCACCACTTACAAGCTGGCGATCGGTGATCGAGTCAAGAAACTCAACGAGGACGAGTTTGAATTGGTGCAGACCGGCATCAAGTTGACGCGCGAACCCGAAACACAAATAGCGCTATAACCTGTTGGTTATTAGCAGAAGTCATGCCCGGACTTGGGTTAGGATTCAGCCACTCAATGGCTCACCCGCCGAACATGGACTTCTTGCATGCGTTTACGCCACATCGAAGTGATCCAGGCGCTGCTGCAGACCGGTCACCTCGGCACGGCGGCCGAATGGCTGCAACTGCCGGTGACAGAGGTCGAGGCGATCCTGCGCGATGCCGAGGCCCAGTTGGGCTTCATGCTGTTTGCCAGCGTGCGCGGGCGCCTGCAGGCCACCCGGGAAACCCTTGAACTGCGCGACGGCATCACGCGGGTGTACGACACCCTCGAACCGGTGCAGCGCCTGGCCAGCAGCCTGAAACACTATCAGGCACCACCCTTGCGCATTATCTGCACCCCGCCACTGGCCCAGCAGTTGTTGCCCCAGAGCATCGCCGCCTTGCGTCGCCGCCATCCGGATGCGCCTTGCACCCTGCTCAGCCAACCGACCCGCGACATCGTCCACAGCCTGCTGTTGCGTGAAAGCGACCTGGGCCTGAGCCTGCACGACCCTGAACACCCCGACATCCATTGCCAGATGATCGCCCAGGGCAAGCTGCAATTGCTGGCACCTCACGGCTGGCTGCAACCACGACAAAAATACATTTCGCTCCAGGACCTGGCGGGCCAGCCGTTGGTAGGCCTGGATGGCCATGACCCGTTGAGCCCTGCGTTCGAGCATAAATTGGCGGCACTGCGTCCGGCGCCGATGATCCAGATCCGCGTCCAGACCCATCAGATGATGCGCGCCATGGTCGAGGCCGGCGAAGGCCTGGCCATCGTCGACCCGTTCACCGCCTCGGGAGCCAAGGGCAGTGGCCTGGACGTCTGCCCGGTATCGCCGGCCATTGCGATTGGCCTCTATGCCCTGAGCCTGAACGGCACGCCGCCCTCACCCACCCTCCAATCGCTGCTGGAACGGGTTACGGAACAAGCCGAGGCGTTGTTGAACCACTGATCGACATGCCCAGCGGATCGTCGAACAGCCGGTACCAGAACAGCGCCACTTCGGCGGTATGCCGGTCAATGCCGCGATAGCGCAGGTGATCGATACCGCCGAGCACGTAACCGCAACGCTCATAGAGTCGGCAGGCGCCCAGATTGTTGTTCTGGGTCTCGAGCATGATGCCCGGCAGCTTTTTCTTGCGGCTCCAGAACTGGGCGACATCGAGCAATGCCTTGGCTACTCCGTGGCGACGGGCTGGGGCGTGTACCGCCAACTCGTCGATGTGGGCATAGCCGTTCCAGTTGGTACTGACCACCAGATGCCCCACGGGCTGATCATCGAGATAAGCCATGAAGATCTCGCTGTCCGGGGCATCGCGGAAGCTGCTGAACTCCTCGGGATCGATGCCATAGCACTTGCGATAGGGAACAATAGGTGTCACCGCCCACTGGCTGACGGGCCGGCCGATCTGCGCCGTCCCGTAGTCGTTGACTTCGAAGCTGAAGTCACTGCCCCAGATATAGGCGGCAAAGCCGTCATCGACGACGCGCACCGACAACCCGGGGTGCTTGGGATTCATGACCGGTTGCATACTGGGGAAGGTCCTCATTCCTTGAGACAACCAACGGCGTGGTGCCATCCATTGCCCTTGCCTTTCAAATCTTCACACATCAAGCGGGATCCGTAGCCTGCCCGTTACCTCAGGGTAGAAGGTCGTGGCGATTGTGGCGAGAAATGAACGATGGATAACCTTGCTCGCGATGGTCCCTGTAGGAGCTGGCGAAGCCTGCGATCTTTTGATCTTTCACGCGAGACTCAACTGCCAGGGGAAAGATCGCAGCCTCGCTCCGCTCGGCAGCTTCTACGGAACGACATGGCCTAACAGGGTTTCATCAGTGCGTTGCAGCCTGCGCCTCGGCCAACTGCGTCCACAATGCCGGAGCACCTGCGGACTTGGCGATGGCTTCCAGACGCGCGGCATGTTCGGCCAGGTCGCTTTCGCTGGCGCGGATAATCCGCGATGGCTGGCGCTCAGCGGGCAAACGGCGAATCTCCGAGGCCTGGTTGCCGGAGCCTTCGCCAGTACCGTTGCCGTCCGAGGCGTTGCCGGCCAGGGACAGGCTGGTCTGGCCGCCGGTCATGGTCAGGTAGACGTCGGCCAGGATCTCGGAGTCGAGCAAGGCGCCGTGCAGTTCACGGCCGGAGTTGTCGACGCCGTAGCGCTTGCACAAGGCATCGAGGCTATTGCGCTGCCCAGGGTGGCGTTCCCGGGCCATCATCAGGGTATCGAGAATGGTGCAATGCTGGGTAATGTCAGCCCGGTCGTGCTGGCCCATCAGGGCGAATTCGTTGTTGATGAACCCGACGTCGAACGCCGCGTTGTGGATGATCAACTGCGCGCCCTGGATGAATTCGAAGAACTCATCGGCCACTTCGGCGAAACGCGGCTTGCCCACCAGGAATTCGTTGGTGATGCCGTGGACGCCAATGGCGCCCTCGTCGCTTTCGCGGTCCGGTTGCAGGTACACATGGAAATGGCGACCGGTCAGGCGCCGGCCGATCAGCTCGACACAACCGATTTCAATAATCCGGTGACCATCGGTCACCGGCATGCCGGTGGTTTCGGTATCCAGTACTACAGATCTGTTGGCCATCAGTGTTCAGCTCTCAGCGGGCAGTCTTGCAAAAGCGCGGATGTTAACACGCTCTTGTCGCAAGGGGATTTACCTGGGAGCCAGGCTCTTGCAAGCAAGTGATGAACGAGAGCAAACACTGTGGGAGCAAAGCTTGCTCGCGATGAAGATCATGCGGTCTTTCAGGAAAACCAGGGCGCCTGTGTCGCGAGCAAGCTTTGCTCCCACACAAGCGCCCTGGCCACAGGGGCGCAACCGAGAATCAAGCCTGCTTGTAGCCCCGCACCTCATCGACCCCACGATTGGCCAACTGGTCGGCCCGTTCGTTGCCGTGGTGGCCGATGTGGCCGCGCACCCATTTCCAGGTGACGTTGTGGCGGTTGACCTGTTCATCCAGCAGCTTCCAGAGGTCGGCGTTTTTCACCGGTTCCTTTGCCGCCGTCTTCCAACCGCGCTTCTTCCAGTTGGCCATCCACTCGTTGATGCCTTTCATGACGTACTGCGAGTCGGTCACCAACAACACATCACAGGACCGCTTGAGCTCTTCCAGGCCTCGGATGGCGCCCATCAGCTCCATGCGATTGTTGGTGGTATTGGCTTCGCCGCCCCAGAGTTCCTTCTCCACGCCCTTGCACACCAGCAACGCGCCCCAGCCGCCCGGACCGGGGTTGCCCTTGCAGGCGCCATCAGTGAAGAGTTCTACGCTATCGCTCATGCCAATCTATCCAGGAAAAAATGCAAAGGCCCGCCGATCGGGCCCGACAACACCCGCAGCCCATTACCGGCAAGAACCCTCGAAAAAGGTTACGGCTCGATGTGGCGACGATTGACCTTGGCCATTGGCAAGGGAATCAACTTGCCCATCGGCTCGCGTCGCACCTGACGCACCGGGCGCAGTCCGACCGCGATCTTGCGCGCCACCAGCAGGTAGAAACCGCCGCCGGACAGCTGCCAGTCACCGGCCTTGCGCTCCCAGCCGGCCAGGCGCGCCTGCCACTTGGGCGACGCAAGCGGCGGACGATAGCACCCGAAGCGGCGTTTCTCCAGCGCAAAACCCAGCAGGTTGAGCCAGTCACCGACCCTCGACGCCGAGATGCAGCGGGCCTGGCGCAAGGCGTCGTGGGCAAACACATGACGCAACCCCCAAGTGCTCCAGGGGTTGATGCCGATGATCAACAGATGCCCGCCGGGGCGCACGCTGCTGGCGGCTTCACGCAACAAACCGTGGGGTGACAGGCAGAAATCCAGGCCGTGCTGCATGACCACCACATCGGCGGCATGTTCGCTCAACGGCCAGGCCTGCTCCTCGCAGACGATTTCCACCCCGGGCAACGGCGCCCCCAGGCGTACGTTGCGCTGGACTTGCGGTGCCGACGGCGGGGTTTGCGCCGAGGGCCCGTAGTGCACCAGGTAGCCGCCGAAGAACCGGCCCAACTCGTCTTCGAGCATGCGCCGTTCTTCATCCAGCAAAAATTGCCCGACAGGGCCGGACAGCCATTCACGGGCGGCGCTGATCAACGCCAGCCAGTCAGGATCAGCCTGAGCGAACGCTTCATCGGTCATTGCATTCTCCAACGCGTCAGGAAGTTCTAAGATGCGCCTTTGTTTTCCGCTTGGCGAATTCCACGATGATACAGATCAGTGCCCTGCCCGCATTCACCGATAACTACATCTGGTTGTTACAGGACCACGCCACCCAGCGCTGCGCCGTGGTCGACCCGGGTGACGCCGCACCGGTGCAGGCCTGGCTCGAGGCCCATCCGGGCTGGGTCCTGAGCGATATCTTGATCACCCATCATCACCATGATCATGTCGGCGGCGTCCAGGCGCTGAAGAAAGCGACGAACGCCACCGTTTACGGCCCGGCCAGCGAAAACATCCCGGCGCGGGACCAGGCCCTGCATGACAACGACCAGGTCAGCGTGCTCGGCTGGGACTTCGATGTCTACGCCGTGCCGGGCCATACCCTGGGGCACATCGCCTACTACCACCACGGCCTGCTGTTCTGTGGCGATACCCTGTTCGCCGCCGGTTGCGGTCGGCTCTTCGAAGGCACGCCTGCGCAAATGCACCACTCGCTCAGTCGCCTCGCCGCCCTGCCTGAAGATACGCTGGTCTACTGCACCCACGAATATACCCTCAGCAACCTGAAGTTCGCGGCCGCCGTGGAGCCCGGCAACCCGGACATCGTCGCCCGCCTGGAAAAAGTCAGCCGGCAACGCAGCGAAGGCATCATGACGCTGCCCTCGACCCTGGCCCTGGAAAAACTCACCAATCCGTTCCTGCGCACGACTGAAACATCCGTTAAACAAAAAGCGGACGAACGGAACGGCCAGCGAAACCAGACGCCGAGTGAGGTTTTTGCGGCCTTGAGGGCTTGGAAAGATACGTTCTAAGGCAGCTATCGATTGATACAAAAATTCTGAAAGGTTGACCTGTTGGGGTGCGCTTCCTAGAATCGGCCGACATTTTTGCCCGGAACTTACTTCCAGCCAATGTCGTCATCTATACGCAGGTCCGTCCAGTCAGACACATTGACCCGCTTGGCTCAAGCCATCGCGGTGGCTGTGTCCGCCACCTTGGCGGGCTGCCAGAGCACGAGCCAGCCGCCGCAGACCGACGCGGCGCACACCCCGAATATCGCCGCTCGCGCCAAACAGAAGCCGGTATGGCTCACCGAGAAACCCAGCCCCCAAGTACCCCAGGACGTCTGGGAACGCATGCGCCAGGGCTTCCAGCTGCAGGAAACAGCCGGCGTCAACCCGCGTATCGAGCAACAGCGCCTGTGGTTCGCCAGCAACCCCTCCTTCCTGGAGAACGCCGGTGAACGCGGCAGCCTGTACATCCATTACATCGTCGAACGCCTCGAAGAGCGCAACATGCCGCTGGAGCTGGCACTACTGCCGGTGATCGAGAGTGCCTACAACCCCATGGCCTATTCCCGGGCCAACGCGGTGGGCCTGTGGCAATTCATCCCGTCCACGGGGCGTTACTTCAACCTGCGCCAGACCCGCTTCTATGACGGGCGTCGCGACATCACCGCTTCCACCACGGCCGCCATGGACTACCTGACGCGCCTGCACGACATGTTCAACGGCGACTGGTTGCTGGCGCTGGCGGCCTACAACGCTGGCGAAGGCACGGTCAGTCGCGCCATCGAGCGCAACGAGAAGCTTGGCCTGCCCACCGACTACTGGAACCTGCCGCTGCCCAGCGAGACCCAGGCCTATGTGCCGAAGCTGCTGGCGCTGTCCCAGGTGGTGCTCTCGCCCGATGCCTATGGCGTGAACCTCAACCCGATCGCCAACGAACCCTATTTCCAGGTCGTCGAGATCAACCAGCGCATGGACCTGTCCAAGGTCGCGGCGGTGGCCAACATCGATGAAGACGAGCTGTTCCAGCTCAACCCGGCCTTCAAGCAGCGCACCACCATCGACGGCCCGCAGCACCTGCTGGTACCCACCTCCAAGGCTCAATTGCTGACCGCCAGCCTGTCGACCATGCGCCCGGAAGAGCTGATCAGCCAGCGCTCGCTCAAACCGGTCTTCGAATCGGCCGATGACAGCGACGTGGCAGGTGCGAAGCGCACCTACCGCGTCAAGCGCGGCGACAACCTGGCCCAGATCGCCAAGGCCAACAACGTCCAGACCAAGGACCTGCAACGCTGGAACAGACTCAGCGGCAACAAGCTCAAGGTCGGCCAGACCCTGGTGATGCAGGATGCCAAGGCCAGCAAGGCCACTGGCAAGCGCATCAGCACCGTGGTGGCCGCCAATAGCAAGGACCCGAAGAAGCAGACCCAGTACAAGGTCAAGCAGGGTGATTCGCTGTACGTCGTCGCCAAGCGCTTCAACGTGGAAATGCAGCACCTCAAGCGCTGGAACCCGCGGATGGGCAAGGCACTCAAGCCTGGGCAGATGCTAACGGTCTATTCCCCGCACTGAGATGACCGGGGAGCTTTGTGTGGTGAGGGCCTCATCTGTGGGGGCAAGGCATGTGGGAGCAAGGCTTGCCCGCGATGGCCGCACCGCGGTTTAACAGTTGAACCGCGATATCGTTCATCGCGGGCAAGCCTTGCTCCCACAGGTATCCGCTTAGCTGACTGGCATCCCCTCTAAACCCCGCCTTTTTCCTGCCGATACAAGCTGTTACTGTACAGGCCATAAAAGCCCAAGCCGCCTGGATCGGATCTCATACTTGATACGTCCCCTCCTCCTGCTCCTGATCAGCCTGGCCTTGAGCTCTCCCGCCAGCGCAGCCATCAGCGAAAGCCATGGCTATGCGCAGTTCGGCACGCTCAAGTACCCGGCCAGATTCACCCACTTCGACTGGGTCAACCCGCAAGCGCCCAAGGGCGGAGTCTTGCGGGTCATGGCATTCGGCACCTTCGATACGCTCAACCCCTACACGTTCAAGGGCAGCAGCCCGGTTTCCACGCCTAACTTCCTGCAGTACGGCATCAATGAGCTGAACGAACCATTGATGGTCGGCACTGGCCAGTACGCCCCCTCCGGTGACGAACCGACGTCGAGCTATGGCCTGATCGCCCAGTCGGTGGAATACAGCGAAGACCGCAGCTGGGTGGTTTTCAACCTGCGCCCCGAAGCGCGGTTTCACGATGGCGTACCCATCACCGCCTATGACGTGGCGTTCTCCTACAGGACGCTGCTCAAGGACGGCCACCCGCAGTACCGCACCAACCTGCAGGAAGTGCTGCGGGTCGACATTCTCAACCCGCTGAAAATCCGCTTTGTCTTCAAGCGTGCGGGCAATCCGCTGCTGATCCTGCGCCTGGGTGAACTGCCGGTGTTGCCCCAGCATTACTGGAAAAACCGCGATTTCAAGGCGACGACCTTCGAACCGCCCCTGGGCAGCGGGCCGTATCGCATCACCAAAGTGCAACCAGGCCGCCAACTGGTGTTCGAGCGGGTCAAGAACTACTGGGGCAAGGACCTGCCGGTCAATCGCGGCAAATACAACTACGACCGCATGGACGTGGAGTTCTACCGCGACAGCGAAGTCGCCTTCGAAGCCTTCAAGGCTGGCGAGTTCGATATCTACATCGAACACCAGGCCAAGAACTGGGCCAACGGCTATCAGTTCCCGGCGGTCAACCGGGGCGATGTCATCAAGGCGCAAATCCCCCACCAGATCCCGACCCAGACCCAAGGCCTGTTCATGAACACCCGGCGCAGCACGTTTGCCGAGGTCAAGGTACGTGAAGCCTTGGGGCTGATGTTCGATTTCGAGTGGACCAACCGCACCCTGTTCAGCGGCGCCTACAAGCGCACCCTCAGTTACTACCCCAACAGCGAATTCTCCGCCACCGGCCTGCCGGTGGGCCATGAATGGCTGTTGCTCAAGCCGTATCGGGAACAATTGCCGCCCACACTGCTCACCGAACCCTTCAGCTTGCCCAAGACCGACGGGCGCGGCATCCCCCGGGAAACCTTGCGCAAGGCCCTGGGGCTCTTGAAGGAAGCCGGCTGGAGCCTTAACGGCCAGCGCCTGCTCAATGCCGACAGCCAGCCCCTGAGTTTCGAAATCCTGCTGGTGAACCCGAACCTTGAGCGCATCCTGCAGCCCTACGTCGAAAACCTCGCCAGCATCGGCATCCAGGCCCGGTTGCGCACAGTGGATCGCGCCCAGTACAAACAGCGCCTGGACCAGTTCGATTTCGACATGATCCTGCTGACCTTGGGCCAGACCCTCAGCCCGGGCCTTGAGCAATGGCAGTACTTCCACTCCAGCCAGGTCGGGGTCAAGGGCAGCAAGAACTACGCGGGGATCGCCAACCCGGTGGTCGACCACCTGCTGGAAAAATTGCTCGCCGCCCAGACCCGCGACGAACAGGTCGCCGCCGGCAAAGCCCTGGATCGCGTGCTGTTGTGGCAGCATTACTGCATTCCCAACTGGTATCTCAATTATCATCGCCTGGCGTACCGCAACCGGTTCGCCTTCGTCACCACGCCGCCCTACACCCTGGGCCTGAGCGCATGGTGGCTGAAATCTTCGGAGAAAGATCAATGAAGCCTCTACGTGCCCTGCTTCTGCAGGCCAGCAGCCTGTTATTCGCCGGGTTGGCCTGCGCCGCGCCACAGCACGCCTTGACCTTGTACAACGAGCCGCCGAAATACCCGGCGAACTTCAAGCATTTCGACTACGTCAACCCGGATGCGCCCAAGGGCGGCATCTTCCGCCAGGGCGGCTTTGGGGGTTTCGACAGCCTCAACCCATTCATCAGCAAAGGCGTGCCGGCCGATGACATCGGCCTGATCTACGACACCCTGGCCAAGCAGGGCCTGGACGAACCTTTCACCGAATATGGCCTGATCGCCGAAAAAATCGAGAAAGCCCCGGACAATGCCTGGGTGCGCTTCTACCTACGCCCCGAAGCCCGCTTCAACGACGGCCACCCGGTACGGGCAGAAGACGTGGTCTTCAGCTTCCAGACCCTGACCAGGGACGGCGCGCCGATGTTTCGCGGCTATTACAACGATGTTGCCGACGTCATTGCCGAAGACCCACTCAAGGTCCTGTTCAAGTTCAAGCACACCAACAATCGCGAACTGCCGTTGATCCTCGGCCAACTGCCGGTATTGCCGAAGCACTGGTGGGCCGAGCGCGACTTCAGCAAGGGCAACCTGGAAATCCCCCTGGGCAGCGGCCCCTACAAGGTTGCCGAAGTGAAGGCCGGTCGCTCGATCCGCTATGAGCGGGTGAAGGACTATTGGGGCAAAGACCTGGCGGTCAATCGCGGCTTCTACAATTTCGACGTACTGGTCACCGACTACTACCGCGACAACACCGTCGCGGTCGAGGCCTTGAAAGCCGGTCAATTCGATTTCTGGTTGGAGATGACCGCCAAGAACTGGGCCAATGCCTACAACATCCCAGCCGTGACCGAGGGCCGGCTGATCAAGGAACAGATCCCCAACGGCAACCCCACCGGCATGCAGGGCTTTATCTACAACCTGCGCCGGCCGATCTTCCAGGATGTCCGGGTACGCAAGGCCTTGAGCCTGCTCCTCGATTTCGAGTGGACCAACAAACAACTGTTCAACGGCGCCTACGCTCGCACCCGCAGCTACTTCGAGAATTCGGACATGGCCGCCACCGGCCTGCCCGGCGAAGACGAACTGAAGATTCTCGAGCCCCTGCGCGGCAAGATTCCCGAGCAAGTCTTCACCGACGCCTTCCAGCCTTCAATGTGCGACGGCAGCGGCATGATCCGCGACCAGCAGCGCAAGGCCTACCAATTGCTGCAGGAAGCCGGCTGGCGCATCGTCGACGACAAGATGGTCGATGCCCAGGGCAAACCGGTGGTGCTGGAGTTCCTGCTGGCCCAGACCGAGTTCGAACGGATACTGCTGCCGTTCAAGCGCAACCTGAGCGACCTGGGCATCGAGCTGATCATCCGCCGAGTCGACGTCTCCCAGTTCGTCAACCGCGTACGCTCCCGAGACTTCGACCTGGTGGTGGGCAGCTTCCCGCAATCCAGCTCGCCGGGTAACGAACAGCGCGAGTTCTGGATGTCGGCCGCCGCCGACAAGCCCGGCAGCCGCAACACCATGGGCCTGAAGGATCCGGCCGTGGACCAACTGGTGGAACAACTGATCAACGCCGATTCGCGCAAGAGCCTGGTGGCCCACGCCCGAGCACTGGACCGGGTTTTGCAGTGGGGCTACTACGTGATTCCCAACTGGCACATCAAGACCTGGCGCGTGGCCTACTGGAATCACATTGGTCATCCGAAAATCACGCCAACCTATGACATCGGCACCACCACCTGGTGGGTCAAGCCGGAGGTCAAGCCGGCCGATGAAGTAGAGAAGCAGGTCATCGAGCAGCAAATCGCCGCCCCTGCGAGCGTGGAGTAACAAGATGCTGGCTTATATTTTTCGGCGACTGCTGCTGATCATCCCGACCCTGTTCGGCATTCTGCTGATCAACTTCGTCATCATCCAGGCCGCGCCCGGCGGGCCGGTGGAACAGATGATCGCCAAGCTCGAGGGCTTCGAAGGCGCCACCAGCCGCATTGCCGGCGGCGGTGCCGAAGTGGCGGTGGCCGGCTCCTCGTACCGCGGTGCCCAGGGCCTGGATCCGGCACTGGTCAAGGAAATCGAGCACATGTACGGCTTCGACAAGTCGGCGCCCGAACGCCTGTGGATCATGATCAAGAACTACGCCCACCTGGACTTCGGCGACAGTTTCTTCCGCGATGCCAAGGTCATCGACCTGATCAAGGAAAAGATGCCGGTGTCCA
The DNA here is from genome assembly GCF_000416195.1 of Pseudomonas sp. CFII68. Taxonomy (NCBI): domain Bacteria; kingdom Pseudomonadati; phylum Pseudomonadota; class Gammaproteobacteria; order Pseudomonadales; family Pseudomonadaceae; genus Pseudomonas; species Pseudomonas sp. CFII68. Next base: position 70,719 of record NZ_ATLN01000070.1, on the reverse strand, counting down.
TCTCCCTCGGGTTGTGGAGCACGCTGATCATGTACCTGGTGTCGATCCCGCTGGGGATCGCCAAGGCCACGCGCCACGGCAGCCATTTCGATGTCTGGACCAGCTCGGCCATCATCGTCGGCTACGCGATCCCGTCATTCCTGTTCGCCATCCTGCTGATCGTGGTGTTTGCCGGCGGCAGTTATTTCGACTGGTTCCCGTTGCGCGGGCTGACCTCCAACAACTTCGACGAATTGAGCATGGGCGGCAAGATCCTCGATTACTTCTGGCACCTGGCCTTGCCCGTGACCGCCCTGGTGATCGGCAACTTCGCGACCATGACCCTGCTAACCAAGAACAGCTTCCTCGACGAAATCAACAAGCAATACGTGGTCACCGCCAAGGCCAAGGGCCTGACCCGCCATCGGGTGCTCTACGGCCACGTATTCCGCAACGCCATGCTGCTGGTGATCGCCGGCTTCCCTTCGGCCTTCATCGGGATCTTCTTTACCGGCTCCCTGCTGGTGGAAGTGATCTTCTCCCTCGACGGTCTGGGCCTGATGAGTTTCGAAGCGGCGATCAACCGCGACTATCCGGTGGTGTTCGGCACCCTGTTCATCTTCACCTTGCTGGGGCTGGTGGTGAAACTGATCGGCGACTTGACCTACACCTTTGTCGATCCGCGCATCGACTTCGAAAGCCGGGAGCATTGAGATGAACCTGTCCCCTCTCAATCGCCGCCGCTTCGAACTGTTCAAGGCCAACAAGCGTGGCTGGTGGTCACTGTGGCTGTTCCTGATCCTGTTCGGGCTGAGCCTGGGCGCCGAGTTGATCGCCAACGACAAGCCGCTGGTGGTGCATTACGACGACGGCTGGTACTTCCCGGCGCTCAAGCGCTACCCGGAAACCACGTTCGGCGGCGAGTTCCCGCTGGAAGCCAACTACAAGAGCCCCTACATCCGCGAACTGCTGGCGACCAAGGACGCCTGGGTGCTGTGGGCACCGATTCCGTTCAGCTACCAGAGCATCAACTACGACCTGAAGGTCCCGGCCCCGGCGCCGCCCTCTTCGGTGAACTGGCTGGGCACTGACGACCAGGGTCGCGATGTCCTGGCCCGGGTCATCTATGGCTTCCGCATCTCGGTACTGTTTGCCCTGACGCTGACCGTGCTCAGCTCGATCATCGGCGTGATCGCCGGCGCCCTGCAGGGCTTCTATGGCGGCTGGGTGGACCTGGCCGGCCAACGTTTCCTGGAAATCTGGTCGGGGTTGCCGGTGCTGTACTTGCTGATCATCCTGGCCAGTTTCGTGCAGCCCAACTTCTGGTGGCTGCTGGGCATCATGCTGCTGTTTTCCTGGATGAGCCTGGTAGACGTGGTCCGTGCCGAGTTCCTGCGCGGGCGCAACCTCGAATACGTGCGCGCCGCCCGGGCCCTGGGCATGCAGAACGGCGCGATCATGTTCCGCCACATCCTGCCCAACGCCATGGTCTCGACCATGACGTTCATGCCGTTCATCCTCACCGGCGCCATCGGCACCCTCACCGCCCTGGATTTCCTCGGCTTTGGCCTGCCGCCGGGCGCGCCGTCGCTGGGCGAGCTGGTGGCCCAGGGCAAATCCAACCTCCAGGCGCCGTGGCTGGGCATCAGCGCGTTCGCCGTGCTGGCCGTGATGCTGAGCCTGTTGGTGTTCATCGGCGAGTCCGCTCGCGATGCCTTCGATCCGAGGAAGTGATATGAACCAGGATAATCTGATCGAAGTGCGCGACCTGGCGGTGGAGTTCATTGTCGGCGAGCGTCGCCAGCGTGTGGTCGAGGGCGTCAGCTTCGATATCAAGCGCGGCGAAACCCTGGCCCTGGTGGGTGAAAGCGGCTCGGGCAAATCGGTCACCGCCCACTCGATCCTGCGGTTGCTGCCCTACCCGCTGGCCCATCACCCCACCGGCACTATCCAGTACGCCGGCCAGAATTTGCTGGGTTTGAAGGAAAAAACCATCCGGCATATCCGTGGCAATCGGATCGCGATGATCTTCCAGGAGCCGATGACCTCCCTCAACCCGCTGCACTCCATTGAAAAACAGATCAATGAAGTGCTCGGCATCCACAAGGGCCTGAGCGGCAAGGTCGCGACCCGCCGCACCCTCGAGTTGCTGGAACTGGTCGGCATCCCCGAGCCCCACAAGCGCCTCAAGGCCCTGCCCCACGAGCTGTCCGGCGGCCAGCGCCAGCGGGTGATGATCGCCATGGCCCTGGCCAACGAGCCGGAACTGCTGATCGCCGACGAGCCGACCACCGCGCTGGATGTCACCGTCCAGCTGAAAATCCTCCAACTGCTCAAGGAATTGCAGGCGCGATTGGGCATGTCGCTGCTGCTGATCAGCCACGATTTGAACCTTGTGCGAAGAATTGCGCATCGCGTATGTGTCATGCAGCGCGGTTGCATCGTCGAACAGGCATCGTGCGAAGAGTTGTTCCGCGCACCGCAGCATCCGTACACTCGGGAACTGCTGGGCGCCGAGCCCAGCGGCACCCCGGCGAACAACGTTGTCGGCCCGCCGTTGTTGCAGGTCGAGGACCTGAAAGTCTGGTTCCCGATCAAGAAAGGCCTGTTCAAGCGCACGGTAGACTACATCAAGGCCGTGGACGGTATCCGCTTCAGCCTGCCCCAGGGCCAGACCCTGGGTATCGTCGGCGAAAGCGGTTCCGGCAAATCCACCCTGGGGCTGGCAATCCTGCGGTTGATCGGCAGCCAGGGCGGGATCCGCTTCGAGGGCAAGCAGCTGGACAGCCTGACGCAGCAACAAGTCCGGCCGCTACGCCGGGAGATGCAAGTGGTGTTTCAGGACCCGTTTGGCAGCCTGAGCCCACGGATGTGTGTAAGCCAGATCGTCGGCGAAGGCCTGCGGATCCACAAGATCGGCACCGAAGCCGAACAGGAACAAGCGATAATTGCGGCATTGAAGGAGGTAGGCCTGGACCCGGAAACCCGGAACCGCTACCCCCATGAATTTTCCGGAGGGCAACGGCAGCGTATCGCCATTGCCCGGGCCCTGGTGCTCAAGCCGGCGTTGATTCTGCTGGATGAACCGACGTCGGCCCTGGACCGTACCGTGCAACGCCAAGTGGTGGAGCTGTTGCGGTCGTTGCAAACCAAGTACAACCTGACGTACCTGTTTATCAGCCATGACCTGGCTGTCGTCAAAGCGCTGAGCCACCAGTTGATGGTGGTCAAGCATGGCCAAGTGGTCGAACAAGGTGATGCCCGCAGCATATTCGCCGCGCCGCAGCACCCCTATACACAGCAGTTGCTGGAGGCCGCCTTCCTGGCCCCAACAACTGCCGAATAACCTGAAAGAGGAGCAACACATGGGTTTTCTCGCCGGTAAGCGCGTACTGATCGTCGGTGTCGCCAGCAAGCTGTCCATCGCATCCGGCATCGCCGCCGCCATGCATCGCGAGGGCGCTGAGCTTGCCTTCACTTATCAGAACGACAAACTCAAGGGTCGTGTCGAAGAGTTCGCACAGGGCTGGGGTTCGAGCCCTGAGCTGTGCTTCCCGTGCGACGTGGCCAGCGATGAAGAAATCGCCAAGGTCTTCGAACAACTGAGCAAGAAGTGGGACGGCCTGGACTGCATCGTGCACTCCGTGGGCTTCGCCCCGGGCGACCAACTGGACGGCGACTTCACCGAAGCCACCACCCGTGAAGGTTTCCGCATTGCCCACGACATCAGCGCCTACAGCTTCGTGGCCCTGGCCAAGGCCGGTCGCGAAATGATGAAAGGCCGCAACGGCAGCCTGCTGACCCTGTCGTACCTGGGCGCCGAGCGCACCATGCCGAACTACAACGTCATGGGCATGGCCAAGGCTTCCCTGGAAGCCGGCGTCCGTTACCTGGCCGGCTCCCTGGGCCCGGACGGCACCCGCGTCAACTGCGTATCGGCAGGCCCGATCCGCACCCTCGCCGCTTCCGGCATCAAGAACTTCCGCAAGATGCTGGCCGCCAACGAAGCGCAAACCCCGCTGCGTCGCAACGTCACCATCGAAGAAGTCGGCAACGCCGGCGCCTTCCTGTGCTCGGACCTGGCATCGGGCATCAGCGGTGAAATCATGTACGTGGACGGCGGCTTCAACACCACCGCCATGGGCAACATCGAAGAGTAATCTTCACGTTGCAGCAAAAACGCCGCTTGCCCTGGAAAGGCCAAGCGGCGTTTTTTTATGCCCACTACAAATCCCTTGTGGGAGCGAGCCTGCTCGCGATTGCGGTGGGTCAGTTGACATAAATATTGAGTGTGACTCGGTCATCGCGAGCAGGCTCGCTCCCACAGGGATAGGCGGTGGCCTGATCAGTCTATGTTAGCTGCGTAACGCCTGTTTCTGCGTGTACATCGCCGCATCCGCGTCCGCCAGTAGCGTGTCGATCGACTGATGGCGCTGGGCGTCGTACTCGATCTGGCCGACACTGAAACGAATGTCATAGCCACGCTGCAACATCGCATTGCGCTCATCAAGGATTTCCTTGAGCCGCACCATGATCGCCGCTGTCTCGACACGGGAAGAACCGGTGAGCAGTGCCACGAACTCATCACCGCCCAAGCGCCCGATCACGTCACTTTCGCGAAAGGCGATACGCAGCACATCGGCGAAGGTTTTCAGCGCGCTGTCACCCTCGGCATGCCCATAACGGTCGTTGATCGGCTTGAAGTCGTTGAGGTCGAAGAACAGCAACGTCGCCGGCCGCGACAAGCGATCACACACATTCAAGGCATGCTGGGCCAACGTCCTGAAGCCACGCCGATTGGATAACAACGTCAGCTCGTCCATGCTCGCCATCTGCACCGCGACCATTTCCTGCTCGGCCATGCGCGCCAGGTCACGCAGCAGCTCGCGCTCTTCGTCATTGAGCTTGCGCGGCCGGGTGTCGAGCAGGCACAACGTGCCAAGCTTGCTGCCGTCCTCGAGCCCCAGCGGATACCCGGCGTAGAAGCGAATGCCTGGTTTGTCCGTGACCAACGGGTTGTCGTGGAAGCGCTCGTCCTGTTCCGCGTCGCAGATCTCCAGGATCTGATCCTGCAAAATCGCATGCCCACAAAACGAAACGTCCCGCGGGGTTTCGCTGGCGTCCAGGCCCGCGCTGGACTTGAACCATTGCCGGTTGGCGTCCACCAGGGACACCAGGGCGATGGGCACGTCAAACAGGCGTCGGGCAAGGCGGGTCAGGCGGTCAAACCGCTCTTCGGGTGCGGTATCCAGCAGCTTGAGCGAGTGCAGATTCTTGAGGCGATCGGCTTCGTCGTCCGGTTTGCGTGGCACAAGCATCGGAAACTCCATTGGCAGGACTTCATGAAGTCTAGCCCAGGACCAATGCCGTTCAAACCGAACGGCTAAATCCCACGGGCATTTGCCGGCCAGGGCTAATACACTGCCACTCAAGGTTCAAGACGAGGATGCTGACCGATGAAGCACGCCCCCCATGACGACGCCCCACGCTTCTGGCGCGACGCGGCCCTGCCCTTCATCGAAGCCCGGGCCATCGGCGACGGGCGCAAGGTCTGCTACTCGCGCCATTCCCATGACCACTTTTCCATCGGCGCGATCACCGCCGGGCGCAGCACCTACCTTCACGAACGCTCGAACTTCCAGGTGGAGAGCGGCACGGTGGTGCTGATGAACCCCGGCGACGTCCACGCGTGCAACCCGATCGACGATCAGCCGTGGTCCTACGTGATGCTGTACGTCGACACCCTGTGGCTCAGGGACCTGCAGCGCCGTATCGGCTTTGACGAAAACCTGGATTTCCAGGGCTTCGCCACCACGCACAGCCGCGACGTGGAACTGTTTGCCGCGCTGGGGAAGCTGTATGAGCAATTGGTGGACGCGCAACTCGACACCGCCCACAAACACGCCGCCGCCGAGGCGTTTTTCATCGACCTGCAACAGCGGCTCAACCCTGCCGGTCGCCCGGATCGTGGCAGCCATCCGGGGCTGATGAGGGCGGCGCAATTCATCCACGACCATTGCAGCGAAGCCTTGAAGCTCGAAGACATCTGCACCGCCGCGCAACTGTCGCCGTCCTACCTGAGCCGAGCCTTCAAGCGCCATTACGGGATGACGCCCCACGCCTTCCTGGTCAACCGCCGGATCCAGTTTGCCCGGCACCAATTACGCGAAGGCAAGCTGATCGCCGACGTGGCGCTGGACAGCGGGTTTGCCGACCAGGCGCATTTCCAGCGCGCATTCAAGCAACACCTGGCGGCTACGCCCGGGCAATATCGCGGCTGACCACCTCGCTGTTGTGGCGAGGGGATTTATCCCCGCTGGGGCGCGAAGCGACCCTAAAACCTGACAACTCGGTGCATCAGATAGATCCAGGGGCTGCTGCGCAGCCCAGCGGGGCGGTGCGACGTTTCGCTAAATCCCCTCGCCACAACAGCGTTCCAACCGCAAGGACGGGTTGGCTCACGGCAACAACAGATACACCGCACTGGCCACCAACAACACCGCCATCGCCCGATTGAACAGGCGCATGGTCGCCGGATTACCCAGCCAGGTGCGCAGAAAACTCCCGGCATAGGCCCAGCAGCCCACCGAGACGTAGCAGATCACCAGGTAGATCGCCGCAAACTGCCACACCAGCCGCGCCTCGCCATCGGCCACGAATGCCCCCATCCCCGCTACGCAGGCCAGCCACGCCTTGGGATTGAGCCATTGCATCAGCGCGCCATAGAACATCGAAGGCGCCCGCCCCTCGTCTTCGCCGCCCAGGTGCCCGCTGTCCATCGCCAGTTTCCAGGCCATGAACAACAGGAACGCCACGCCGCCCAGTTGCACCACTCGTGTGAGACCAGGCCAGCGCTGCAACACTTCATGCAACCCCAGCCCCATCAGCACCAGCAGCAAGACAAACCCGAGGGTGGCGCCGGCCACATGGCGCAGGGTGGCACGAAACCCGTACCGGGCCCCAGAGCTGAGGGCGACGATATTGACCGGGCCGGGTGTAATGGAAGCCACCAAAGCAAAAGTGGCCATGGAAAGTATCAAGCTCATCACTTATCTTCTTCATTCCAGGAAAGAGCCCCCAAGGTAATGGGCCCGGCTCCGGTGGTATTGAAGAAAACTGCCTTGTCGACGAGCGCGACCGCTCATTTTTTTACGCAAACTTTACGCGCCAGTCGATTCACCAAATCGATACTGTGCGGCTCATTGAATCAGGCGTTATTCATGTCCATTGCGGTTCTGCGTCTCATCGGTTTCATCCTCGGCATTTTCCTGATTACCCTGGCGATCAGCATGGCGATTCCGCTGTTCACGCTGATGCTCTACGAGCGCAACGATGACTTGTCGGCGTTTCTCTGGTCGAGCCTGATTACCTTCGTCTGTGGTATCGCGCTGGTCGCCCGTGGACGACCGGAACATGTCCAGATGCGCCCCAGGGAAATGTATCTGCTGACCACCGCCAGCTGGGTTATCGTGTGCGCGTTCGCCGCCCTGCCGATGGTGTTCATCCAGGACATCAGCTATACCGATGCGTTTTTCGAGACCATGTCCGGTATCACCACCACGGGCTCGACCATCCTGACCGGGCTGGACACAGCGTCTCCCGGCCTGCTGATCTGGCGCTCGATGCTGCATTGGCTCGGCGGGATCGGCTTTATCGGTATGGCCGTGGCGATCCTGCCGCTGCTGCGGGTCGGCGGCATGCGGCTGTTCCAGACCGAATCATCGGATTGGTCGGAGAAAGTCACGCCGCGCTCCCATGTCGCGGCGAACTACATCCTGTGGATCTATATCGGATTGACCGCCCTTGCCACCCTGGCCTTGTGGTTGGCCGGCATGACGCCCTTCGAGGCGATCAACCACGCAATGTCGTTGATTTCCACCGGGGGCTTCTCAACCTCCGATGCGTCCCTGGCGCACTGGCCTCAACCGGCTATTCATTGGGTATCAGTCGTTGTCATGATGGCCGGATCGCTACCCTTTACGCTGTATGTAGCGACACTGCGGGGAAACAGGCGCGCGTTGCTCAAGGATCAGCAAGTTCGGGGCTTCATCGGATTTCTGGTCATTACCTGGCTCGTGGTAGGTACCTGGCTGAGCCTGAACAGCGACCATGAGTGGTGGGACGCGGTCCGCATCGTGGCCGTCAACGTTACCTCTGTCGTCACGACCACCGGCGTGGCGCTGGGTGACTACACGTTGTGGGGCAGTTTCGCCCTGTTGCTGTTCTTTTACTTGACGTTCGTTGGCGGCTGTTCGGGATCCACGGCCGGCGGGTTGAAAATCTTTCGCTTCCAAGTCGCCGGGGCGCTGCTGATGGGCAGCCTGAAACAACTGATCCACCCCCGGGCGGTGATCCGAAAAAAATACAACAACCACCCCATCGACGAAGAGATCGTCCGCTCGCTGCTGACGTTTTCGTTTTTCTTCACCATCACCATCGGCGCTATCGCCCTGGGGCTGGCGCTGATCGGCCTGGACTGGACAACCGCCCTGACCGGCGCGGCCACCGCCGTGTGCAACGTCGGTCCCGGACTGGGTACGATCATCGGGCCAGCGGGTAACTTCTCGACGCTGCCAGATTCGGCCAAATGGCTGCTGACCGTTGGCATGCTGCTGGGTCGACTGGAAATCCTGACGGTACTGGTGTTGTTCACGCCGGTGTTCTGGAAGTATTGAAGACTTCGGGCACAAGAACAAAAAAAGCCGCGATGCCCTGAACAGGCGTCGCGGCTTTTTTTTCAAGCGATCAGCGGTCGTTCTTGATCGAAGAACTGGTCGCGTTGGTCAGGCCCTTGGTGTTGTGGGTACCTGGCGTAGCGGTGGAAATCGCCGACGCCTTGGTCAGGCCGCGTGTATCACGGTCCTTGGCGATGGTCGAAGTCAGCGAGGACTTGCTGGTGCGATCGGTGCGGGTGGTGCCGGTGTGCTTGCCGCTCAGGCCATGATCGCGGGTGCGGGTGCCGACATGGTCGCTGGCCAGTCCCTTGCCAAGGCCGCTGGAGTCACTGGACTTGCCATTGCCCTGGCCTCCACCGATGCCACCACCATGGCCGCCGCCGTTTCCTCCACCGTGACCGCCACCCCCACCATTGCCACCACCGCCACCACCGCCGCCGCCATTGCCTGCGGCATAGCTCGAACCGATAGGCGACAGGTCGGCAGGCAGCAAGGCCGAGGCACCCAAGGCCAAGGCACAGACAGCAACGGCAATGAGGGATTTCTTATGTTTGGACATGATGTCTCCGAAAGACAAAAACAACGGTGAACCTTTAAGACTCAAAGGTTCCACTTTTGTTCGTGAGCATCCGACCAAGTGCGCGGAAATTCCCTGTCGATTTTTCGGTGGAGTCGTTCCGGGCACGGTTCTATGCTCAGCCCCATGAACCTACACGACTCGCTGCTCCCGCCCCATGCCGAGATGGTCCGCGCCATGCTCGAACGAGACACCGCCTATGAGGGGGTGTTCTTCACTGCGGTCAAGACCACCGGCATTTTCTGCCGCCCCAGTTGCACCGCGCGCAAGCCGAAGCCGGAGAACGTGGAGTTCTTCGCCCATGCCGACGAAGCCATGTCGGCCGGCTACCGGGCCTGCCTGCGCTGCAAACCGCTGGACGCCGCCGCCATCGCACCCGACTGGATCCAGGCCCTGCTCAAAACCGTGGACGCCGAACCCGACCTGCGCTGGACCGACGCCCTGCTACTGGAGCAAGGCATAGAACCGCTGAAATTGCGGCGCTGGTTCAAGCAACACTTCGGCATGACCTTTCACGCCTACCTGCGCACCCGCCGCCTGGGCATTGCCTTGGGCGGCATCAAGGACGGCACGTCCATCGATAATGCCGCGTTCGATTCCGGCTATGAATCGTTGAGCGGGTTTCGTGACGCCTTCGTGAAATCCTTCCACATCACCCCGGGTCGTTCGGCCCTCAGCGAGCCCTTGCTGTTCACCCGCCTGACTACCCCATTGGGGCCGATGCTGGCCATGGCCGAACGCCGGGGCCTGGTGCTGCTGGAGTTCCTTGACCGCCCGGCCCTGACCAAGGAGCTGGAAGAGCTGCAGCAACGCTACGGCTACACGGTTGCGCCGGGCCACAACGCTCATTTGCAGCAGATCGAAACCGAACTGGCCGAGTATTTCGCCGGCAAGCTCACGGCCTTCAACGTCCCGTTGCACATGCCCGGCAGCGCCTTCGCCGGGCGGGTCTGGGCTGAACTGCAAAAGATCCCATACGGCGAAACCCGCAGCTATGGTGGCGTCGCCACGGCCCTCGGCAGCCCTGGCGCCAGCCGCGCCGTGGGCCTGGCCAACGGGCAGAATCGCCTGGCCATCGTCATTCCCTGCCACCGGGTGATCGGCGCGGATGGCTCGTTGACCGGCTATGGTGGCGGACAACCACGCAAGGCGTTTCTGCTGCGGCTGGAAAAAGCCGCCGTGCAGGTGTCGCTGCCCCTGGCGTTTTGAACGCCCCGGAGAACGAACCCCTGATGCCTGTGCCCTACCACGACGCCAGCGCCTTGCTGGCAAGCCTCGATGAAGACTGGCGACGTCACGTCGAGACGATCGGCCCTTGCCTGCTGCAGCCCAAGCCGGCCCGCGATCCCTATGAAGCCTTGGTGCGGGCGATTGCCTACCAGCAACTGCACGCCAAGGCAGGCGATGCCATCCTCGGTCGGCTGCTGGCGTTGTTCACGCCGGGCCCGTTTCCCAGGCCTGAGCAGATACTGGCAACGGACTTTGCGCAACTGCGCAGCTGCGGATTTTCCGCCAGCAAGATCGCGACCATCCAAGGCATCGCCCAGGCGACGCTGGACGCAATCGTGCCGGATTACGCCACAGCACGGGCGATGGAGGACGAAGCGTTGATCGAGCGCCTGATCAGCTTGCGTGGCGTCGGACGCTGGACCGTGGAGATGCTGTTGATCTACAGCCTGGAGCGGCCAGACATCCTGCCGGCCGATGACTTTGGCGTACGCGAAGGCTATCGACGGCTCAAGGGCTTGGCGCAACAGCCCAGCCGCAAGCAGATGGTGGAGATCGGGCTGGCCTGGAGCCCTTATCGGACGGTGGCGGCGTGGTATTTGTGGCGGGTGCCCAAGTGATGTTGCCTGTACCGACGCCTTCGCGAGCAAGCCCGCTCCCACACTGACTGAGAGCGGGCAGAAGATCTATGACCGACACAGATTCCCTGTGGGAGCGGGCTTGCTCGCGAAGGCGGTCGCATGGTCACCTTCAATTCAACTGTCAAGACACAAACTGTCTAGGCTGTACTGAGTCATTTCCAATCCCACTGGAGGTTCCCCATGCAACTAGAAGGATCCTGCCACTGCGGCGCGGTGTCGTTCACCCTCGACAGTGCCCACCCCTACCCTTACCAGCGCTGCTACTGCTCGATCTGTCGCAAGACCCAGGGTGGCGGCGGTTTTGCGATCAACCTGGGAGGCGACGCCCGAAGCCTGAAGGTTCACGGTCGCAAGCACATCTCGATCTATCATGCGCGGCTCAAGGACGAAGGCGATAAGCGCGCCCACCGCAGCAGCGCCGAACGGCACTTCTGTTCCTTGTGCGGTTCAGGACTATGGCTGTTCAGTCCTGAATGGCCGGACCTGATTCACCCCTTTGCCTCGGCCATCGACACACCGCTGCCGGTACCGCCGGAGCACACCCACCTGATGCTCGGTTCCAAGGCACCGTGGGTGGAAGTCGAGGTGCATCCCGGCGACCAGCCGTTCGAGGTCTATCCCGAGGAATCCATTGCCCAGTGGCATGAACGCCTGGGTTTGAGTCGTTAGGTCGCTTCACACTCTTTGACAATTTCCCGACAAAACTGTCAAAGATTGCCCGCCGGCAACTACCTAGCATGGGCGCATCCAACTTCCATCCGGGTGCTCCCATGTTTCGTTCGCTGTGTCTGTCGTTGACTTCATCTGGCCTGCTTCTGCTCTGCGACTCATCGCAAGCCGAAGACTGGCGTTACAGCTTGCGGGCCGGCGCCGCCAGCGTGCCCCGTTACAGTGGCAGTGACGAACGCGTCGTGGCGCCACTGTTGGGCGCGAAGATCGTCAGCCCCTATGGCGTTTTTCTCGATACCGACAAGGGCGTGGGCTGGGTGTTTGACGAAGAAGACTTCGGTTTGCGCGTGTACATCGGTGCCAGCGATGTGCGCAAGGATCGCAAGAGCGGGTTCAAAGGCTCGGATGAACTCAACGGCATGGGCTCGATCAAGTCCAGGCCGGTGCTGGGGCTGGATGGGACCTATCAAATGGGGCCTATCGTCCTTGAGGCCAGCTTCGAACATGCGCTGGAAGAAAATGACGACAACCGTGATACCGGCTCCGCCTGGAACCGGCTGAAACTGAGCATCAGCATGCCGTTTTACGAGGGAAGCCATGGCAAGCTCATGGGCAGCCTCAACAGTCAGTTCGGCGACGGCGACTATGTCCGCACCTGGTATGGCGTCAGCGCCGCCCAGGCTTCGCGCAGTCAGTTCCGGGCCCACGACACCCATGGCGGGCGGGTGAGTCGCGGGGCGGATTTGACCTGGTCATTGCCGTTCAACGAACAGTGGAGCGTATCGACGGTGCTGGCCGTGCAGTACCTGGCCGGCGACGCAGCTCGCAGCCCGATTGTGGCTCGACGGATGCAAGCGTCGTTGGTCGGACAAGTGGCTTATGCCTTCTGAAGAGAAGGCTCCCTCGCGAATGCGCCCGATCTAATCGAGGTGCGACCAGGTCATGCGAAACGATGCTCCGCCCCAGGGCGAGTCCGCCACTTCCACGTGCCCGCGGTGAGATTGCGATACTCGTCGCACCAGCGCCAGGCCCAGGCCAAAACCCCCGGTGCGACGGTCGCGGCTGGCGTCCAGGCGCGCGAACGGCTCGAAGATCTTCTCCCGACCGTCCAGCGGCACACCCGGCCCGTCGTCGTTGACCCGCACTTCATAATGATCACCCGCACGCGTCAATGACACCTGCACTCGCTCATCAGCGTAGCGAATGGCATTGCGCAGCAAATTGATCACCGCGCGAGCCATGAAACGTGGCTCGATACGGACCACCTCGACCGGACACTCGCAAATCAATAGCTGTACCCCGGCGGCCTCCGCCTCCAGCGCCACACTGCCCACCACGCTGTCGAGCCAATCGCGAGCGCGGATGTCCTCCCGGACAATCACCGTGGCGCCCTGTTCAAGGCTGGCGTAAGTCAGCAGCTCGGAGACCATTTCTTCCAGCTCGCCGAGATCGGCGTACATGTCGGCAATCAATTCGCAGTTCTGGCTCGGATCGGGCTGCTGCTTGAGTTGATCCAGTTCAAACGACAAGCGTGCAATGGGCGTGCGCAGCTCATGGGACACCGCATTGGTGAGCTCGCGTTGATTGGCGATCAGGCCCTCGATGCGCGCCGCCATCAAATTGAAATGCTCGGCCAGGTCGCGAATGTTCGAACGCTTGGACAGCTGAATACGCACCGACAGATCGTTGCCGCCAAAGCGCTCGGCCGCCAGGCGCAGCTTCTCCAGGTCGCGCCAGTGAGGTCGCACCCAGAAAAACAGCACGAAACCGATCATGATCGCGATCATCAGGTAGGCCACGGCGAGATAGAACGTCATCAGGCTCGGCTCTGCCGGCAGCTTGATGCTCAGCAACTGCGAACCGTCGTCAATGCGCGAGATGAACTGTGTGTACTGCTCACGCATCACCACACGCCCCTGGGCCAACTCGGCTTGCTCCTGAGGGGTCAGGGCCACCTGATCGCGCTCGACCAAGGCCAGGCCCAAGCCGTAGTGAGGCCGCACGGTTTCCAATTGTCGCTCCCGGGCCGAACCGTCCAGGCCACGCAGTTGCTCGACCAATGACCAGGCCTGACCACGAACCGCCTCTTGGTTGTAATGCTGCATCTCACCGTCAAGAAGCGCTGCGAAGGTGCGATCAACCGTTTGCAACGCCAGCACCAAGCCAATCGTCATGACCAGGAACAATCCCAGGAATAACCGCAGCATCTACAGCTCCCACCCAAACGGATTGAACAGGTAACCCTTGCCCCAGACGGTTTTGATCCGCATCGGCTCCCGGGGATTGTCGTTGAGCTTGGCCCGCAGCTTGCTGACATAGACATCGACGCCACGGTTGAGACCATCGAAGGCGATGCCACGCATGCGGTTGAGAATGTCATCGCGCGACAGGATCTTGCCTGCCGCGCTTGCCAGCAGCCACAACAGCTCGAACTCCATGGTGGTCAGCTCGACCAAGTCACCGGCCAGTCGCACCTCCCGACTGCTGCGGTCGAGGGACAATCGTCCGAATTCAAGGGCACCGCGCACGGCGGTATCTGGCAATTGCCGACGTTGCAGCGCCCGCAGGCGGGCCAGGAGTACCGCAGGCTTGATGGGTTTGATCACGTAGTCGTCGGCACCGGATTCCAGGCCGAGGATATGGTCCACGTCATCTTCCTTGGCCGTCAGGATCACGATCGGGGTATCAGCAACGTTGCGAATCCCGCGGCACACCTGCAACCCACTCTGCCCCGGCAGCATCAAGTCGAGCACCACCACTTTGGGCTCGAATGCCAGAAACGCCGCCAGCGCCAGGTCGCCTCGGTGCTCGATACGCACCTCGAAGCCATGTTGAGAGAGAAAGTGCGCGATCAGTCCGGCGAGCCTTTCGTCATCCTCCACCAGCAACACTTTGCCCGAACCCAGGTTATCCATAACAACCGCCCGCCAACCCATAATTGAAGTGGCCGCATTATGGCGCCAACCGCCCACGGGACGGGTAATGCAGACAGCAAAAACCGGCCTCATGGGCCGGTTCTCAACGAAGTTTCATGTTTTTAAGAGTTTTTAACAATTCAGGCCGCCATCGGCACACCACTGTGAAAACGAAACTCCACGTCCGCTGATTCGATCAGCTCCCGCTCGGCCTCACGGACCTTGTCGATGACCTGGGCAATGTCCTTGGCGTCGCCGTACTGGTAAGCCAGTTTCAGGTACCCCTGGAAATGCCGGGCTTCGCTTTTCAGCAAGCCGAAATAGAACTTGCCCAGCTCTTCATCCAGATGTGGCACCAAGGCCTCGAAACGCTCGCAACTGCGGGCCTCGATGAAGGCACCCACCACCAGGGTATCCACCAGCTTGACCGGTTCGTGACTGCGTACCACCTTGCGCAGCCCCGAGGCATAACGCCCGGCGGAGAGCTGGCGCAAGCCGATCTTGCGCTTTTTCATCAAGCGCATGACCTGCTCGTGATGCACCAGCTCTTCCCGAGCCAGGCGCGACATCAGATTGATCAGGTCGACGTGGGAATGGTACTTGGCGATCAGGCTCAGGGCGGTGCTGGCCGCCTTGAATTCGCAGTTCTTGTGGTCGATCAGTAACGTTTCCTGGTCGGCCAGCGCGGCCTGGACCCAGGCATCGGGGGTGCGGCAACCAAGGAATTCGTGAATTTCGGGAAGATTCATGGGGCTCACGGGAAAAGGTAGTCGAGCGAAGGGCGCCGATTATACCGGCCTGCCCCCAGACCACCAGCTACCGCCGTTGATATGCATCAAGTCGACGACTCACCCACAGCGACTAGACTGCTCCACAACAACTATAGTTGAGCAACGCCAGCCTTTTTATTGCAGGAGAACGCCGATCATGCAAGCCATTCGCAGCATCCTGGTGGTCATTGAGCCCGAACATTCGGAAAGCCTGGCGCTCAAGCGCGCCAAACTGATCGCCGGAGTGACCCAGGCCCACCTGCACCTGCTGGTGTGCGACAAGAAGCATGACCATGCTGGCCTGCTCGGCGTGCTCAAGGCCGCACTGCTGGCCGACGGCTACAGCGTCACCACCGAGCAGGCCTGGAACGAAAGCCTCTACGAAACCATCATCGACGTGCAGCAGGCTGAAGGTTGCGGGCTGGTGATCAAGCAGCACTTCCCCGACAGCCCGTTGAAAAAAGCCCTGCTGACCCCGGCGGACTGGAAGCTGCTACGCCATTGCCCAACCCCGGTGCTGCTGGTGAAAACCGCCGGCTCCTGGAAAGACAAGGTGATCCTGGCGGCCGTCGACGTAGGCAATGCCGACGGCGAGCATCGCCACCTGCACACCACCATCATCGACCATGGCTATGACATCGCCCTCCTCGCCAAGGCGCACCTGCATGTGATCAGCGCCCACCCCTCACCGATGCTCTCGTCCGCCGACCCGACGTTCCAGCTCAAGGAGACCATCGAAGCCCGTTATCGCGAACAATGCCGGGCGTTCCAGGCCGAATTCGACATCGATGACCAACACCTGCACATCGAAGAAGGTCCCGCGGACGTCTTGATTCCGTACATGGCGCGCAAGCTGCAGGCGGCGGTGACGGTGATCGGCACCGTGGCCCGCTCGGGGTTGTCCGGGGTGCTGATCGGCAACACCGCCGAGGCTGTGCTCGACACGTTGGAAAGCGATGTGCTGGTGCTCAAGCCGCAGGAGGTCGAGGACCATCTGGTGGAGTTGGCGGTCAAGGATTGACATACCAACCTGTGGCGAGGGGATTTATCTGTGGGAGCAAGGCTTGCCCGCGATAAAAACGACGCGGTCTCTCTGGAACCGAGACGCCTGCATCGCGAGCAAGCTTTGCTCCCACAGTGGGGCGGTGTGACGTTTCGCTAAATCCCCTCGCCACAAAAGCTCTCTCTTTCAGCCGCCGAACGCATCCTTCAGGAACCCCGGCGCGATATAACGCTGGTAATGGGCTTCGGACAGAAGGAAAAACTCCCGATCAATGGCATCGCGCAGATCCGGCAGATCCCAGTCGCGAAACTCCGGCATCAACACCATGCCGTAGGCTTCCAGGTTGTTGATCACCCGCGCGCCGCGGGCAATCAGTTGATAGGCCCAGCAATATTGCGACTGGTGCGGCACAAAGCGGATCTTGCGCGACTCCAGTTGCTGGCGCAGCAATACCGGGTCGAAAACCTCCAACTTGGCCACCATCACCTGCACCAACAACTGCTCGAGCCGCATCCACACCGCGCGTTTTTCGTCCTCGTTGTAGCCGTTCCAGTGAATCACTTCATGGTGGAACCGCTTGCAGCCGCGGCACACCAGGTCACCGTAGACAGTGGAGCAAAGGCCGACGCAGGGGGTCTTGATGAGCTGGTTGGGCATAAGGAAACGCACACGCAAAAGCAGGACAGGCCGGCATGTTAGCCCTTTGTCTAAGATTGATCACCCCTCAAACTTCCAGGCCCAACTTACCTTTAATTTTTTTTTCCCGTAGAATCAGCCAGCCTTTTAAGGCGCCAATGTCCGTTAGAAGCTGTTTTCAAAGCGTCACGAGCACAGTCGTTCCTTCAGAGCGGTGTTGGCGGAGGGTCTTTCCAGCGGGGAAAGCCCAACGCCAACCCTCATCAGCTCCCCGTTCTGCAGGCGTAAAACTTTGAAAGCAGCTTCTGTGAGGAACGTGCGGAAACTCTGGCGTGGTGGCTCAAAAAGCCGCCGACGCGCATGAGTACCGTGGGTTCCTGGATGAGCGTCCCGGACACCCATTTGGGACCACTGATGAGGGTAATAACTGTGCTTGAAGCCTACCGCAAACATATCGAAGAGCGCGCAGCCCTGGGTATCGTTCCCCAGCCGCTTAACGCCGAACAAACCGCAGGCCTGATCGAGCTGCTGAAAAATCCTCCGGCTGGCGAAGAAGCTTTCCTCGTTGACCTGATCACCAATCGCGTTCCGCCTGGAGTCGACGAAGCCGCCTACGTCAAGGCCGGTTTCCTGTCCGCCCTGGCCAAGGGCCAGGCCCAATCCCCTCTGCTGGACAAGAAGCGCGCTGTTGAACTGCTCGGCACCATGCAGGGCGGCTACAACATCGTGACCCTGGTGGAACTGCTGGACGACGCCGAACTGGCGCCGGTAGCTGCCAAGGAACTCAAGCACACCCTGCTGATGTTCGATGCCTTCCACGACGTAGCTGAAAAAGCCAAGAACGGCAACGTTCACGCCCAGGGCGTGCTGCAATCCTGGGCCGACGGCGAGTGGTTCAAGAACCGCCCTGTGCTGGCCGACAAGATCAGCCTGCGCGTATTCAAGGTCACCGGCGAAACCAACACCGACGACCTGTCCCCTGCCCCGGACGCCTGGTCCCGCCCGGACATCCCGCTGCACGCCCTGGCCATGCTGAAAATGGCCCGTGACGGCATCGTTCCGGACGAGCAAGGCAAGACCGGCCCGATGAAGCAGATCGAAGAAATGCGCGGCCAGGGTTTCCCGATCGCCTACGTCGGTGACGTGGTCGGTACCGGTTCCTCGCGTAAATCGGCGACCAACTCGGTGCTGTGGTTCTTCGGCGACGACGTTCCTTTCGTTCCGAACAAGCGCGCCGGTGGTTTCTGCTTCGGCAGCAAGATCGCTCCGATCTTCTACAACACCATGGAAGATGCCGGCGCACTGCCTATCGAGTTCGACGTTTCGAACATGAACATGGGCGACGTGATCGACCTGTACCCGCATGCCGGCAAAGTCTGCAAGCACGGTACCGATGAAGTCCTGACCACCTTCGAAATGAAGACCCCGGTCCTGTTGGACGAAGTCCGTGCCGGTGGTCGTATTCCGCTGATCATTGGCCGTGGCCTGACCGAGAAGGCTCGCGCCGAGCTGGGCCTGCCAGCGTTCGACCTGTTCAAGAAGCCTGAAGCACCCGCTGAAAGCACCAAGGGTTTCACCCTGGCGCAGAAGATGGTCGGCAAGGCTTGCGGTCTGGCAGAAGGCCAAGGCGTCCGCCCTGGCACCTACTGCGAACCGAAAATGACCACCGTGGGCTCCCAGGACACCACAGGTCCCATGACCCGTGACGAACTGAAAGACCTGGCGTGCCTGGGCTTCTCGGCTGACCTGGTGATGCAGTCCTTCTGCCACACCGCGGCCTATCCAAAGCCGATCGAC
This sequence comes from Pseudomonas sp. CFII68, assembly GCF_000416195.1. Taxonomy (NCBI): domain Bacteria; kingdom Pseudomonadati; phylum Pseudomonadota; class Gammaproteobacteria; order Pseudomonadales; family Pseudomonadaceae; genus Pseudomonas; species Pseudomonas sp. CFII68. The sequence continues at coordinate 51,830 of NZ_ATLN01000070.1, read as the reverse complement.
GTGACCACCCACCACACCCTGCCTGACTTCATCATGACCCGCGGCGGCGTTTCCCTGCGTCCGGGCGACGGCATCATCCACTCGTGGCTGAACCGCATGCTGCTGCCAGACACCGTGGGTACCGGTGGTGACTCGCACACCCGTTTCCCGATGGGCATCTCGTTCCCGGCCGGCTCCGGCCTGGTCGCGTTCGCCGCAGCCACCGGCGTCATGCCGCTGGACATGCCGGAATCGATCCTGGTGCGCTTCAAGGGCAAAATGAAACCTGGCATCACCCTGCGTGACCTGGTTCATGCCATTCCGTACTTCGCCATCCAGAATGGCCTGCTGACCGTCGAGAAGAAAGGCAAGAAAAACGCCTTCTCCGGCCGCATCCTGGAAATCGAAGGCCTGGAAGGCTTGACCCTGGAACAGGCTTTCGAATTGTCCGACGCCTCGGCCGAACGTTCGGCTGCCGGTTGCACCATCAAGCTGTCGAAAGAGTCGATCACCGAGTACCTGCAATCCAACGTCACCCTGCTGCGCTGGATGATCGGCGAAGGCTACGGTGATGCACGTACCCTGGAACGTCGCGCCCAAGCGATGGAAGCCTGGATCGCCAACCCGCAACTGATGGAAGCCGATGCCGACGCCGAATACGCCGAAGTCATCGAAATCGACCTGGCCGACATCAGCGAGCCTGTGCTCTGCGCGCCAAACGATCCGGACGACGCCCGTCTGCTGTCCAGCGTTGCTGGCGAGAAGATCGACGAAGTGTTCATCGGTTCGTGCATGACCAACATCGGTCACTTCCGCGCTGCCGGTAAACTGCTGGAGCAGGTCAAGGGCCAGTTGCCAACCCGTCTGTGGCTGTCGCCGCCGACCAAGATGGACGCTCACCAGCTCACCGAAGAAGGCTACTACGGCATCTACGGCAAGGCCGGTGCACGGATGGAAATGCCAGGCTGCTCGCTGTGCATGGGTAACCAGGCACGCGTCGAGCCGAACGCCACCGTGGTGTCGACTTCGACCCGTAACTTCCCGAACCGTCTGGGTGACGGCGCGAACGTCTACCTGGCTTCGGCCGAACTGGCGTCCGTTGCTTCGATCCTGGGTCGCCTGCCGACCGTCGAGGAGTACATGGAATACGCTGGCAAGATCGACAGCATGGCAGCGGACGTGTACCGCTACCTGAGCTTCGACCAGATCGCCGAGTTCCGTGAAGCGGCTGCAAACGCCAACATCCCGGTCGTTCAAGCCTAAAGCTTAAGACGCCCGACTGAAAACGCCGCCCTTCTTGCGAGGGGCGGCGTTTTTTTATGCCTGTCTATTTGAGGGGAAGTGCCTTTTTTTGGGGACATATCCGTTGCTGCGGTAACGGCGGCTTAGGGTTCCGCTCTTACAGCGGGTCACTTTTGGAAAGAGCGCCAAAAGTAACCAAAAACGCTCTGCCCGGTATGACTCACCCACATGGGTTACAAATCAGTTCACGCACATAGGTAACAGTTTTTAACTGGCATGGTCGATTTCGCGAGGATCTGACCATGCCCTGGAGAGAGCTGAAACCTATGGACCTCAAAGTGATGTTCATCGCTGAGTATCTGTCTGAAAAGCACAGCTTTAGCCGGCTGTGCCAGGACTATCAGATCAGCCGAAAGACTGGTTACAAGTGGGTCGAGCGCTATGAGCTTGAGGGACCCAGTGGGCTCGACGAGCGTAGCCGTCGGCGGCACAACCAGACCTATGTGGTGCCGCTGGTTGTGAGGCTGGCAATCATTGAGTTTCGTTGTACTGGCGAAACGACTCCGGGTCCTAAAAAGATCCAGAACGACCTGATGAAACGCTTTCCCGGACAGGATCCGCCGTCGAAAACGACCATCTACAACATCCTTAAGGCAGCGGACTTGATCACGCCTCGACCGTTGCGCCGGCGTGTCGCTGTCTACCCCAAGCCTTTGCGTAAGGCCGAAACGCCTAACCAGCTCTTCAGTGCAGATTACAAAGGCCAATTTCTCACCGGCGCGGGTGTCTGGTGCTATCCGCTGACGATCATGGACCATGCCAGTCGCTTCTTGCTTGCCTGCGAGAGCATGGCTAACACCAATCTCAAGGAGACCCAGCAAACCTTTGAGCGCATTTTTCGGGAGTATGGGATGCCTGAACGCATCCGCACCGATAACGGCGTGCCGTTTGCCAGTACGGGTCGTGCGGGGTTGTCGCAGTTGTCGATCTGGTGGCTACGCCTTGGGATTATCCCTGAGCGAATTGAGCCCGGTCGGCCAGATCAAAATGGGCGTCATGAGCGTATGCACCGGACGTTGAAAAGTACGCTTCCCAAACCACCAGCCGTTGCCTGGGAGGCCCAGCAAAAACACTTTGATCGATTTATGCAGCACTACAATCACGAGCGAGGACACGAGGCGCTCGGCCAGAAAACCCCGGCCTCCTGCTATACACCCTCAACCCGAGCTTACCCGGAGAAGCTACCGGAAATGGGGTATGCGAGCCATGTTGAGTGTTACCTGGCTGATGGTAGCGGAATCATTAATCGGGCTGGTCTGCGGATATACGTGGGGAACCTGCTCAGGCATCAAAACATTGGAATGGAGATGATCAAAGACGGAGTATGGAATGTGATCTTCGGTCCGGTGATCCTAGGTCACGTCAACGCTAGGGACGCAAAGAACGGCTACGTGTCAATCAAAGTGTCACCTATGTGAATGCACTTTTTTGTAACCCATGTGGTTGTCCCGTACACTGCCCCACCACTTGGTGCCTCGCTTAGGCTCGGCATGCCCTCACTCCGGCATTGCTCCGTGGGCCGCCGCGAAGGGCCATCCATGGCCCAGCGCGGCTACCTCGGCATCCATGCCGAGGTGCCCACTGCGCAATGCCTGCGTTCGGCCAGCGTGGTTTAACGGGGCGTCGAGATCAAGATCAAGATCCAAAGCAAGAGCAAGAGCGGGATACATGCCAGCATCTATGTGGCTGAGCCTCCGCTATCGCGAGCAAGCTCGCTCCCACAGGGGATCTTCAGCAGACACAAAATCCATGTACACCGTAAAACCTGTGGGAGCGAGCTTGCTCGCGATGAGGCCGGCACATCCAACATCACCGCAAACTGACACACCGCCTTCGCGAGCAAGCCCGCTCCCACAGGAGAAACGCGGTCCCACCAAGAACCAGGTCGGCCGTTAGGCCGCCTCGCGGTGGACGTTGATCTCGGGCGCCCCGTTAACCACGCTGGCCGAACGCAGGCATTGTGGAGTGGGCATCCCGGCATGGATGCCGGGATAGCCGCGCTGGGCCATGGATGGCCCTTCGCGGCGGGCCCACGGAGCAATGCCGGAGTGAGGGCATGCCGAGCCTAGGCGAGGCACCAAGTGGTGGGGCAGAAGCGCTTTGGTTACTTTCGCGCTTTTCGAAAGTGACCCGCCGTCAGGGCGGAACCCTAAGCAGCCGTTACCGCAGAAACGGATATACACACCAACCTCACCCCCCAATAAAGGCCTACGCCAAGAGGGAGTAAACCAACGCCGTAATCGCCACCAAACCCACCAACGTAACGAAGACATTCGAAGCCTGGCCACGATAACGGGCCATGGCCGGAACTTTGCGAATGGCATACATCGGCATCAGGAACAGGATGGCCGCGATAACCGGCCCCCCCAAGGTTTCAATCATGCCCAGGATGCTCGGGTTGAGGGTCGCGACGATCCAGCACACCACCAGCATGAACGCAGCGGTGAGGCGGTCCAGGGTCTTGGGCGCCGGGCGGCGGCCGCTCTTGACGATCAAGCCCTTGAGGCCTTCGCTGGCGCCGATGTAGTGCCCCAGGAACGACTTGGAGATGGCGACAAACGCAATCAACGGCGCGGCAAAGGCGATAGTCGGGTTGCTGAAGTGGTTAGCCAGGTACGACAGGATCGACAGGTTCTGCGCCTTGGCTTCGGCCAGTTGCGCCGGGGTCAGGGTCAGCACGCAGCTGAACACGAAGAACAGCACCATCACCACCATCAGCACATGGGCGCGCGACAGGATCTGCGAACTACGCTCCTCGGCGTTGCCGCCGTAGCGACGTTTCTGGTCCACCGCAAAAGCCGAGATGATCGGCGAGTGGTTGAACGAGAACACCATCACCGGGATCGCCAGCCACAAAGTATGCAGCAGCGCCGAAGGTTCCGGCGGCGTGGACGCGGTGGTCAGGATGCCGCCGCTCCAGTGGGGAATCAGGAACACCGCCAGGAACAGCAGTGCAACGATGAACGGGTAGACCATCAGGCTCATGGCCTTGACGATCGCCTGCTCGCCGCAGCGGACCACCGCCAGCAGGCCGAGGATCAGCACCAATGACAACACAGCCCGAGGAGGCGGCTGGATATGCAACTGATGCTCCAGGAAACTGCCCACGGTGTTGGTCAACGCCACGCTGTAGATCAGCAGGATCGGGAAAATGGCAAAGAAGTACAACAGCGTGATCAACGCACCGGCCTTGAGGCCGAAATGTTCCTCCACCACTTCGGTGATGTCCGCGCCGTCGCGACCGGACAACACAAAACGGGTCAGGCCCCGGTGGGCATAGAACGTCATGGGGAACGCCAGCACCGCCAGGATCAGCAACGGCCAGAAGCCGCCCAGGCCCGCATTGATGGGTAAAAACAGAGTACCTGCACCGATGGCGGTGCCAAACAGGCCCAGCATCCACGTGGTGTCCTGGCGACTCCACTGGCTGAGGGTGGCTGGGACTGTCGTTTCAAAGCGCTCTTCGACGCTATTGGCCTGATCATTCATCCGGGCGGATCTCCGTATTCCGGTCACATGCACCCGGCCGGGACGAGTCGGAAAAACCCGACAGGCAGCGCCCTGGCCGAAACAGGGGCGCGATTGTCCGGGATTAGTGAGCAGAAGCAAAGGCTTAGCTGAGGAGCGGTTATGCATATCAGATCGCTGCCATAGAATTATCCCTGCATTCCCTGTGTGAGCGAGCTTGCTCGCGATAGCGGTGGGTCAGCTTGCACCAGCACTGAATGTACCGCCGCCTTCGCGAGCAAGCTTTGCTCCCACAGGTCTTGCTCAAGCAGATCCGATGGGTGTACGACCAGGAGAGCCAGGCCGGCTACTAGGCCGCCTCGGCGTGGACGTTGATCTCGGGCGCCCCGTTAACCACGATGGCCGAACGCAGGCATTGCGCAGTGGGCATCCCGGCATGGATGCCGGGATAGCCGCGCTGGGCCATGGATGGCCCTTCGCGGCGGGCCCACGGAGCAATGCCGGAGTGAGGGCATGCCGAGCCTAAGCGAGGCACCGAGTGGTGGGGCAAAAGCGCTTTGCTTACTTTCGCGCTTTTCGAAAGTGAGTCGCCGTCAGGGCGAAACCCTAAGCAGCCGTGACCGCAGCAATGGATATGCACCCAGTCAGTCAACAAAATCCGAAATGCACATAAAAAGCCAAGCCCCCCTGCCCCCGGCTCCTACAATCAGGTTGAATACTTGAAATCGCCCCAGCGCCCACAGGAGCCCAGCATGACCGCAACCGTTCTGGTACTGGTTGAAACCGTCAATGAATGCCTGCCGATTCTCGAGAAGCAGGGTTACCACCTGGAATTGGCGCCCACGCCTGCCGAACGCAAGACGGCGATTTTCGAACACGGTGAACGCTTCAGCGCAGTGCTGACCCGCGGCCCCCTGGGCCTGACGGAGGAAGAGATCGCCGCCCTGCCCAATCTGAAAATCATCTGCGTGATCGGCGCCGGTTACGAACAAGTAGACCTGCAGGCCGCGCGCCATCGGGGCATCGTGGTCACCAACGGCGCCGGGGTCAACGCGTCGTCGGTGGCCGACCATGCCATGGCGCTGTTGCTGGCGCTGGTGCGCGACATACCCCACTCCGATGCCGCCCTGCGGCGGGGCGAATGGCCAAGGGTTGCGCGCCCTTCCCTGGCGGGTAAGCGGCTGGGCGTGTTGGGCCTTGGCGCGGTGGGCATGGCGATCGCCAAACGGGCCGCCCTGGGCTTTGACATGAGTATCAGCTATCACAATCGGCGGGTGCGCAATGACGTGCCCTACACCTTCTGCGCCACTCCCACGGAACTGGCGCGGGTTTCGGACTTCCTGATCGTCGCCACGCCAGGCGGCCTGGATACCCGGCAATTGATCAACAAACAGACCCTCGATGCGCTCGGCCCAAAAGGGTTTCTGGTGAACGTCGCCAGGGCCAGCGTGGTTGCCACCGCCGATCTGATCAGCGCCCTGGAGCATCGGCGAATCGCCGGAGCGGCCCTGGATGTGTTCGATCACGAGCCCGAGGTGCCACAGGCGCTGAAAAACCTGCCCAACGTCGTCCTCACCCCCCACGTGGCCGGCCTGTCACCGGAAGCGACCCGCGCAATGGTAGAGCTGGTGGGCCAGAACCTGACCGCGTTCTTTTCCGGCAAACCGGTGTTGACGCCAGTGCCGTGGTCCGACGAGGAGCGTTAGAGAACGCCCAATAACGTCCACAAGCGCCGGGATTCGGCATCGGCACTGATCAGTTCCCCCAGCAACTCGCTCAACGGCTTGTTCCCCCACTCCACGCCGCGTCGGATCAGGTAGGGCACCGGGCTGTGGGGTTCGGTGCGGGCCAGGTAACCGGCGATGACCAGTAATTGTCGGTAGGCCTCTTCACGATTGGCCGGTTCCTGGAAGACCTGGGCAGGTGCCGCCTGCGGCTGGGACGTCGACGTCGTGGTCGCCGGGGACGTTTGCACCGGCGCGACGGTGGGTTGCTGTGGGTGCATCGCGATGAACTCCTCTACCAGTGCCAACAAGGCCTGCATCACGTCCTGCAGGGATTTGTAGCCCGGGGCCAGGTTGCCCAGGTAAGCGTCGCTCCAGGCTTCGAGCCGTTGCAGGTGTTGCAGGCTCAACATCAGGCTGCCCTGGCGATGCAACCAGAACGACAAGGGTGTGTTGCGAATCAGTTCGCTGAGTTTCTTTTGATCGTTGCGCGCCGCTTCGGCCGAGGCCTTGGCGTTCTTGCTGTCGTTGACCAACACTTGCTGGCGCTGCAAGCGTTGCCAGTCGTCCAGGCAGAAAGCGGCGAAGGTCTGTTCCCGGCCGTCGAACAACGGCACCCGCGTCAGCAGCACTTCGCTGTAGCGACGGGCCAACCACTCCAGCGGGATCACCCGCCATGACTGGTCGCCTTCCTCGGCCTGGGGGTGCAACTGCTCCGGATAGCGCTCACACAGTCCAGCCACCAGCGCCAGGCTGCCCGGCAACCCTTCCAGCCCAGCCATATGCAGCCAGGCCTCCCCCAGCCAGGCACTGATCATCAGGTCCTTGCTGCGCTCCAGCAGCAACGTGGTCGCGAGCCGTTCCAGGTCCGGCCACAGGGCGCGCTTGATCGAAGACTGCCACACACCGGTGGGCAGGCTGGTGTCGTCCTCCCGGCGCAATTCGCGCAACTGGTCATATTCCGGTTCGTAGCGCAGGTCCGGGCCACAGGGCGATTCGGCACTGATCGGCTCGAGCAACTGGCTGACCAACTCAGGCAAAGGCGATATCGGCAAGCTCACAGGCCCTCCTCACGAGTGGCAATGGCGGGGCTCGATGCGGTCGCCATGAAAGGTGAACGGGGCGCCCGCGTCGGCAGCGGCGGGATCGACAAAGGCAGCTTGGAGCCCTGGCTCATCAACGACAGGCGCATGAACATCAACGTTTGCTGCGCCGTGCGGGCCTGGGTCTGGGCGGTCACCGGCAGTTGCAGGGCCAGGGGGAAATCGGTGTAGTCGACATTCGGCTGGCGCTGACTCGCCACCTGCGAGCGCATCAGGCGCAGCAACGACCAGGGTCCCTGGTATTCCCAACCGGCCTCCAGGTCGCGCACCACCAGGTTCGGTTGCAGCGGGTCGTTGGCCGGACGCTGGTAGCCGTTGCGGGCCCAGCGCAAGGTCAGGCGCACGGGCTGGCCGACCATCCAACGCAGGTTCGGCTGGCCGCCGCCGGGGTAGCTGATCTGTTGGTTGCCGGCGTCCAGGCTCCAGGCGATCACCTGGTCGGCACCGCGCTCCTCATCGCGATCGGTGCGCCAGCGCACGTCCATTTCCACCCCCAGGATGCCACTCTTGTCGCGCACGAACAGCGGCCCGAGCCAGGTACCGGCCTGTTTCAAACGGTTGAGGAAATCCTCGGCTGCCAGCCGCTCTGGCGTCTGGCTCAACGTCAGCCCGGCCTGGGCCAGGGGCAGGCGCGTGTCGATCAGTTCCAGCAAATGCTGGACCCGCGCCGGGTCGGCATCGCTGGCCCGCACGTCCTGGGAAAACGGAAAGCGCCCGGCCAGGTATTGATTGAAATAGTTGGCCAGGTCATTCCAGGCGGTCGCGGCCTGGTTCTGTTGCAGGTACAGGCACCGTTGCAGGGCGCCCTGCTGCAACGCGACCGTGCGCAGGGCCAGGTCGCCGCGCCCGCCGGGCAAGCTGGCGGTCTGCAAGATCTGCGCGCAGGAGGTGGTGTCCATGGCGATAAAGTCCCGGCTCACCAATTGTTCCAGTTGGGCCGCCGAGCTCGCCGGGTTCTGGTTCTTGTACTTGAGCAATTCATCGTTGAGGGCCATGAAGCGTGCCACCTGGTCGTGTTCCAGGGCCGACAGGTTGTCCTGCTGGACGATCAACCATTCCAGCGCGGGCATTCGCTGCTCGGCGATCTGCAGCATCGCGCCGAATTGCTGGGCCAGGTTCAGCTTCAGGTCTTGTGGATCGCTGGCACCGTAGAGCTGCAAGCCGAAGTTCTTCGAGCCGTCCCAGCGCTGGACATCGGCCCGCTGGCTGAACAGCGGCTGGGCATCGATTTCGTCCAGGCCACTCTTGAGCTGCGCCAATGCCCGGCGATTGAGCAGACGTTGGAAACGCATCGCCAGGTCGCCACGGTGCACGTCCATGAAGGCTTTCTGCAGCGCAACGGCCTGGGTCGTTTGCACATTGAAGCCCATGCCGGGCAGCGCCTCGTCGCTTTCATCCAGGCTCAACCACATGGCCCGGGCCGCGGCGCCTTCAGCGGCCTGCATCAGCGCATCACGGTAATCCGGCGGAATGCGCGGCATTTCTTCATTGGCATAGCTCTTGTAGCTGGTGAAGTAGTTCAGCGCGACGCTGAAATCATCGCTGCCATCGCCCTGGCCCATCGAATCGGAGTTGTTGCCCGACGGATCCTTCTGCATGGCCAGCGCCACGAAATCACGCTTGAACAGCGCCTGCACCGCACCGTCCAGCGCCGTGACATGGTCTTGCAAGACCAGCAGGCCACTGCCCTGTTGCACCAGCAGATTGTCCCCGGAGCCGGTCTGGACGATCCACTGGTCACGAAAGCTCTGCTGCAACTTCGCCGCCTGGCTCTCCAGGTCCTGCTCGATATCCGGCCCCAACAACGTGCTGTGGCTGACCTTGTCCAGCATCTGGCTGTAGCCGGGCACCAGGTCCTGGCCCTTGCCCCGGCCCCAGGCCGAGTTGGTCAGGCTGACCAGGGTCTGCAAATCGTCGATCAGCGCCATCAGGTCTTCGAGTTCACTCAACGAATTGCCACTGCCGGCCTCCAGCCGTTGCAGGTGCAGCTTGAGGTAACCGGCCTGGCGCACAAAGTTGTCCGCCAGGAAGTAATGGTCCAGCCAGCGCTGCATCAGGCCGGTGAAGTTATCGGAGATCACCGGGCGCGCGGCGTTCAGGTCCAGCCCTTTCAAATCGCTGTTCTGGGCATCGAACAGCACCCGGTTGTAGAACCGTGGCCGGCTCAAGGTGCCGGTGTTGAGACCCAGGGACAAGGCGGTGTTGCTCAGTTGCACCAGTTCGTCCAGCGGTGCCTTGGGATCGTTCACCACCTGACTGAACATCTGGTTGTGCTGCTCAAGGCGTACCGCGAGCTCCACCAGTTCCTTGGCCTTCACGTAGCTCTGCCACTGCGCCGGGTCTTCGTTCTCCACATTGCCCCGCCGCTCAGTGTTGCGGATGGACTTGAGCTGTTCCAGGTCGGAATTGAGCAGGTCCCGCAAGGGCAATATCCAATGGTGCCGAGCCGTCAGGCGCAACCCATTCTCCAGTTGCGTGTCCACGGAAGAGAACCACGAAGTAGGAAACACCACTGAAACGAAGCGCCAGCTCGGGGCCTTTTCCAACACGTTCCAGTAGTTCTGCACATTGTGCCGGGTCGGTTCCAGTTGCGGTTCGTCAGGGTCGACCACGAGGTGGTTCTTATGGGCGCTGAGGATCAACCGCGACAGCCCCTCGGCTTGCTCCACCGAATCGTGCCAGACCCAGACCATGCCTCCCAGCCAGACCAGGCCCACCACCAACGCCACCGCTCCGGCCAGCCGATGCCCGCGCTGGCGCAGGCGCAACAGCCGTGGCACAGGCTGGGCCAGGCCACGTTCGGCCATCAGCCGTCGCGACCACAATTGCCGGGCGAACACGGTTTGCCGCTGGGCACTATCGGAAGCGGTCAAACCGTCGCCGCTGACGGCCGGTGCCTGGCTGGCGGTGAAGTACACCCCGCGAAAACGCGGTGCTTCACCTTGGGCGTTACCCTGGAACACCGGCTCCAGCAGGATCTGCAAGGCCCGCCGCAAACCTTCGAAACGTTCCGGCAACCCATAAAGATCGGTGCTCAATTGCCCCGACAGCGCACCGATCTCGATGATCGACTGCGACAGCGCCGCGTTGACCTGGTCCAGGGCCTGGTCACTCCACTGCGACTGCCAGGCCGCATCCGGCAAATAGGGCGAGGACCAACCCAGCATCGACTCACGCGCCTCGGCGGGCAGCGCACTGACCAGTTCCTGGACCCCGGGCAGTTCTTCCATCCCGGTGATCACCACGTACACCGGCAGGCTGAGGCCGAACCGTTGCAACAGGTCGATAAAGACACGCCGGACCTTGAGGCTCAGCTCGGTGGTGTGCTCGATGTCGTCAAGGGTGCTCAAAGGTACGGTCCAGATCACCGCATCCAATGGCCGCTTGCTGCGCAAGCGCAACATCAGCCCCAGCAGGCGCCACCAGTTGCCCCGTTGCCGGTTCATGCCGTCATCGGGCAGGAACAACGCCTGGGGCACCACCAGCACCGAGCCCTCGGCATCGGAAAACCAGCGCCCGAACCAGGCCGCCTTGTCGGTCGGTTGCAAGCGCCACTGGGCGCACAGTTGGGCGCCGTCGGTTTCGTTGCCGAGCATCATCAGCCAAGGCATCTGATAGCGGTCCCGGGTGCCCTGCTCCTGCTCCATGCGGCGCACCGCCCCATAGAAACTGCGGATCGCCGCCCCGCCCTGGGTCCGCAGCCACCAGATCAGGGCCGCGATCAACAGCACCATGACGATGGCGAGCACCACCAGGGCAACGATGCTCAGGGTGCTCATGAGTCCTGCTCCTGAACCACCGACTCATTCAGTTGCAGCACCGGCTCGAGTTCCGAACGGATGTCACGCCAGAACACCTGCCCCAAGCCGGTCAGCAGCAACACCATCGCCAGGATCGCCAGCCCCAGGCGAAAGCCGTCCGGCAGCGATTGCTGCACTGGCATGCGCACTGGCGGCGTCGCCGAAGACAGCGCCAGGCGCTGGCTGACGTCGACGTAATCAGGGTCGTGTTGCCAGGCGAAGGTGAACAGCGCCACGCGCCACTTTGCATGCTGGACCTGGCCCGGCTCGCCACGCAATCGCCCCTGGAACCCGAGGATCAGGCATTGCAGATAGACATTCGCCAGGTCCCGGGTGCCGGGCATCTGCTCGTCCAGCAGTTTCTTGATCGCCGCCGGCAAGCGCTCGCCGGCCTGGCGGCTGGCATACATGCGTGACTCGAGGGGGTGCTGCTGCCACGCCAGTTGTCCGGGCCAGGGGCTGAACAGCAAGGTTTCGTCCACCAGCGCCACGAAGGCATAGACCAGCGACTTGACCTGCTCGGTGGCGGCATCGCCGACGGTGGCGAAGGCCACCCGCCACAGACGCTGGGCGCTGCGCCCGGAAAACTCCACCACCCGATTGACCAATACCGCAGGGTCGCTGTCCTTGGGCAAGTCTTGCCACTCCTGGGACCACTTCAACCAGGCCTGGCGAAAAGCACTGCTCAGCGGCGCCTCATGCAGACTCCGAACCGCCCCGCCACTTCCATCAGGCATACGACTCCCCTTTTGCGATCAGGCACTTTCACTGGCTTGCGCCACGAACAACACCACTTGCCACGGGCTGCTGGCCTGGGCCGATGCCGGCGCCACGATGTGCAGCGGCAATTGCGCGTCGAACCATTGCCCGCTGGCGGCCACCACAAACAAACGGGTGTCCTCGCCCACGCTGTAGGCCACCTGTTCGTTGCGGCTCATGGCCTGGTGGGGCAGACCGCTCATGCGTTGTCGGCTGAGCAGCGGGATGTGCCGCGCCGACGCGATGATCGCCCCGCGCAACCACTCGCCCGCCGCCTGCTCGCTGGCGCCGTTGGGCATGCGCAGGCCGATCACCAGGCGTTGCTCCGGTTGGTCGTCAGGCAACTGGATCGAGAAGACCTGCTCATTGCGCTCGAAGGCCAGGCTGCGATAGCCGGCGCGAACCAATTCCAGGGTGGTTTCCAGCCAGTCGAGCAATGGCTCGTAGCCGCGCTGCAATTCGAGGAAATCCAGCGGTGCGAAGGCCGGGACGCCCGCCAGTGGATCGAGGGCCGACCAGCTCCCGGCCAGCCCCAGCAGCAAACCGTAGAGTGCCTGCGGCGTGGCCACCCGAGTGTTCAGCGCCCCTTCGACTTCCGGCAAGCGCGCCCACAAGGCGGTCAATTGCCGACGGATCTCCATGGCATCGTCCTGGTTGCCGGCCGCCTGGGCCTGACGCAAGCGACCAGCGAGAAACATGCATTTTTCCCGGGCCCGGGCGCACACACCGGCGACCCGTCGACCGAGGGCCGACTCCGGCAACAGGATCGGCGTCGGCGGGGTGTAGGGCACGCGCCAGAAGCCACCGCCCTCCTTGCGGATGCGCAACAGCGGCAGGCAGATCGAATCAGCCTTGCTCAGTTGCGTGCACAGCCTCGGGTTGGGTCGCCAGACGGTGATCGACTCGGGAAATGCACCGCTGGTGAGGTCTGGCAACGCCTCGCCGACCACCGATTGCAGGCGCCCCTTGAGCGGCACCAATTGCCCGGCGCGCCACAGCGGGCTGACGGCCAGGTACACAGTCACGGTGGCGTCGTCGGTCTTGTCGATCGCCTCACCGATGTCCAGCTCCAAGGTCGGCCCGACGCCGGCCTGCAGGTTGACCGGCAAACCGTCCGGCAAGGTGCCCTGCAATTGCAGCAGCCGCACCAGGCCGGCGCTGAGGCCTGAAGGATCGACTTCCAGCTGGCTGACACCCCAGAACCAAGGGTTGCAGGCCCCGGCAAAATACGCAGCCAGCGCCTCGGCACGCAGCCCTTGCAATTGAAAATGCTGGGGCAGCAATTGCATGCCCTCATGCCAGCACACCGCGTCAGGTAACAGACTCATACGACTCCCTTCGACATCCCAATGTCGCCGCGCATGGCGGCCCGCGGTCACTCAAGGCTGGCTGTCATCGAGCCCCATCATTCACGAGGGTCATCTCGCGACTGTCGAACTTCAGCCAGGCCTGGCGCTGATCGTCCAGCCGAAGCCGGTGGGCTCCGGGAGTGTTATAGCTGGCGAAGACCAAAAGTCCAGCGGCGCGCCGGCCCTCCAACGGGAAGGGTTGGCGGTCGATGAATTGCCCCGGAACCAGCTCCAGCCCCCACACCGACATGAGTTGACGATAGTCGCGCTGGAACTGTTCGCGCTCGGCGAACCACTGGCTGGCGGTGATGCCCGACAGCTGCTTGAGCAGGTCCGGGTCGTTCACCGCGATGAAATCCACCGCGATCGGTGTGTCGTCATTGGCCCGGGGGGCGACGTCCAGGGTCAGGCTGTCCAGGTCGACACTGGGCGCAAAAAGCGAGCAACCGGTGAGCGCCAGGCTCAAAAAAAATCCGAAAAAAAACCCACGCAAAATGAATCTTCCTTTTCTCAGCGGTCCAAAATTGTTTTTGCTTGCTTTTTTATAGACCTGTTCTAGCGTCTTGGGTAGTTCGACCCACACGGTCGAATGCGCCAGGTTCGTCAAGGGAATGACAGGTTTTCTGCCGTCCATTTGCAACCTGTGGATCAGCAAGGGAATGCGATGAGCGGGACTCCCGATGCATTGCGCCCGCACATGCATCGGAGTCGGCCGCCATGGCAGAAAGTACCCAGCACAAGCTCGACAGAGTCCGTCCTCCCCGCGTCCAGATCACCTATGACGTGGAAATCGGCAACGCCATCGAGAAAAAAGAATTGCCACTGGTTGTCGGCATTCTGGCCGACCTCTCGGGCAAGCCACTGGACCCGCTGCCCAAGCTCAATGAGCGGCGCTTTACTGAAATCGATCGGGATAATTTCAACGAGGTGCTCGCCTCCATCTCCCCCCGCGCCACGCTCCAGGTGAACAACACCCTCAGCGGCGACGACAGCAAGCTCAACATCGAACTCAACTTCCGTCATATCGACGACTTCGACCCGGTCAAGGTCGTGGAGCAGGTCACGCCGCTGCGCCGGTTGTTCGAAGCGCGCCAACGCCTGCGGGACCTGTTGACCAAACTCGATGGCAACGACGACCTGGACAAGCTGCTGCGCGACGTGATCGCCAACACAGAAGGCCTGCAGGAGATCAAGTCGGCCCGGCCCCAGGACGTACCGCCAGAGCTGCCGACCGTGGCCGCCAACGATGACCCTGCCCCGGCCGAACCACAGGCCTGATCGCGCGCATCATTCAAGGGAGATAACGCCATGCCTGCTTCATCCAGCGCTCAAACCAGCGAGAGCACGACCCAGACCCTGTCCCTGCTGGACAAGATCATCGCCGAAGGCCGCATGGCCCACGACGACAGCCAGCAAGATTACGCCCGCGACATGCTGGCCGAATTCGCCACCCAGGTCCTCGACGAAGGCATGGCCATCGACAAGGACACCGTGGCGATGATCAACGACCGCATCAGCCAGATCGACCAACTGATCAGCGCCCAGCTCAACGAAGTGCTGCACCACCCTGACCTGCAGAGACTCGAAGCCTCCTGGCGCGGCCTGCACCTGCTGGTGCAGAACACCGAGACCAGCACCCGGCTCAAATTGCGCCTGCTCAACGTCACCCAGAAAGAACTGCAGAACGATCTGGAAAAAGCCGTCGAATTCGACCAGAGCGCGCTGTTCAAGAAAATCTACGAGGAAGAATACGGCACCTTCGGCGGGCACCCGTTCAGCCTGCTGGTGGGTGACTACACCTTTGGCCGGCATCCGCAGGACATCGGCCTGCTGGAAAAACTCTCGAACGTCGCCGCCGCCGCGCACGCCCCGTTCATTGCCGCCGCCAGCCCGCGGTTGTTCGACATGACCAGCTTCACCGAACTGGCGATCCCCAGGGACCTGTCGAAGATTTTCGAGAGCCAGGAGCTGATCAAGTGGCGCGCCTTCCGTGAAAGCGAAGACTCGCGCTACGTGTCCCTGGTGCTGCCGCACTTCCTGCTGCGCCTGCCGTACGGCCCGGACACGCTGCCGGTGGAAGGCATCAACTACGTCGAAGACGTCAACGGCACCGACCACAGCAAATACCTGTGGGGCAACGCCGCCTGGACGCTGGCGCAACGCATCACCGAAGCCTTCGCCAAATATGGCTGGTGCGCGGCGATTCGCGGGGCCGAGGGCGGTGGCGCGGTCGAAGGC
The DNA here is from genome assembly GCF_000416195.1 of Pseudomonas sp. CFII68. NCBI lineage: Bacteria > Pseudomonadati > Pseudomonadota > Gammaproteobacteria > Pseudomonadales > Pseudomonadaceae > Pseudomonas > Pseudomonas sp. CFII68. Next base: position 36,108 of record NZ_ATLN01000070.1, on the reverse strand, counting down.
CTGCCGGCCCATACGTTCCGCACCAGTTCCGGGGATCTGTCGCTCAAATGCCCGACCGAAGTGGCGATTACCGACCGCCGCGAAAAAGAACTCAACGACCTGGGCTTCATCTCCCTGTGCCACAAAAAAAACAGCGACGTGGCGGTGTTCTTCGGCGGCCAGACCACCAACAAGGCCAAGCTCTACAACACCAACGAGGCCAACGCCAACGCGCGGATCTCGGCGATGTTGCCGTATGTACTCGCGGCCTCGCGTTTCGCCCATTACCTGAAGGTGATCATGCGTGACAAGGTCGGCAGTTTCATGACCCGCGACAACGTGCAGACCTACCTCAACAACTGGATCGCCGACTACGTGCTGATCAACGACAACGCGCCGCAAGAAATCAAGGCGCAGTACCCGCTGCGCGAAGCGCGAGTGGACGTGACGGAAGTGGCAGGCAAGCCAGGCGCCTACAAGGCCACGGTGTTCCTGCGGCCGCACTTCCAGCTGGAGGAGCTGACCGCCTCGATCCGCCTGGTGGCGACCCTGCCGCCGCCGGTAGCTGCCTGACGGTTGAAACCTGTGGCGAGGAGCTTGTTGTGGCGAGGGGATTTATCCCCGCTGGGCTGCGCAGCAGCCCTCTAAGCGATCCACTCAATCTGCCTGACACACCGGTTGTCGGCATTTAGGGCCGCTTCGCGCCCCAGCGGGGATAAATCCCCTCGCCACAAAGGGAGTTCTTTGCTCAGCGAATACTCATGGCTCTATCAAGAAGACAGATAAGACGAACGCGTCAGCCCCAAGCGCAAGGCATCGAGGAACTGGGTACGCTCGGCGGCGCTGATACGGGCGCTGGCGCACTTGTCGCGGTAGTGAGTCATCAACTCCTCCGGCGACAAGTGCACGTAGCGCAGCATGTCCTCGATGGTGTCGTGGGTTTCGATACCGGCGTGGTACACGCTGCCATCGGCGTTCTGGTAGATGTTCACCGAGTCGGTGTCACCGAACAGGTTGTGCATGTCACCGAGGATTTCCTGGTAGGCGCCCACCAGGAAGATGCCCAGCAGATAGTCTTCATCCGGCTTGAGAGCGTGGACCGGCAGGCTGGTCTCGATGCTCTGCTCGTCGACGTACTGCTTGATCTTGCCGTCGGAGTCGCAGGTCAGGTCTTGCAACACGGCGCGGCGCAGCGGCTCTTCGTCCAGGCGATGCAGCGGCAGGATCGGCAACACCTGGCCGATGGCCCAGGTGTCCGGCAGGCTCTGGAACACCGAGAAGTTGCAGATGTATTTGTCGGCCAACTTGTCGTTGAGCTCATCCAGCACCTGGCGGTGCGAGCGCTGGCGCGCCTTCAACGAGTTGTGCAGGCGACGGCACACCGCGAAGTAGCACTGCTCGGCCAAGGCTTTTTCGGCCAGGGTCAGCTTGCCGTCGGCATATTGGGTCGCCACGTCGCTCATGTAGTGAGTGGCGCGCCAGTAAGTCTCGGTGACCATCTCGATGTCGGTCGGGCCCAGCAGGTCAACCAGCCATTGCACGGTTTCCGGCAGTTCCTGCTTGTTGTCGATCACTGGCACGTCGTCGTTGTGTTTCTCGACGTCGGTCACCTGCACCACCAGCATGGCGTGGTGAGCGGTCAGCGAGCGGCCGCTTTCGGAGAAGATGTTCGGATGCGGCAGGCTCTGGGCATCGCAGAACTCCTTGAGCATGCCGACCACGACACCGGCGTAATCGTCCATGTCGTAGTTGATCGAACTCGCATTGCGCGAGTGCGTGCCGTCATAGTCCACGCCCAGGCCACCGCCGACGTCGATGTGATCCACCGGTAGGCCGAGGTTGCGCAGCTCGCCGTAGTAACGGATCGCTTCCTTGAAGCCGTGCTGGTAGTCCGCCAGATTGGCGATCTGCGAGCCCATGTGGAAGTGCAGCAGGCGGATGCCCTGGTCCAGGCCGGCAGCGCGGAAGCGCTCGACCACCGACAGCAGTTGCGCGGCCGACAAGCCGAACTTGGACTTCTCGCCACCGGTATCGGCCCACTTGCTCGACGCCAGGGACGACAGGCGCACGCGCAAGCCGACCTGCGGCTTGACCTTGAGCGTTGCGGCCTCTTCGATCACCAGGCCGACTTCGGACTCTTTCTCGATGACGATGAAGACGTTGTGACCGAGCTTCTGGCCCATCAGCGCCAGACGGATGAATTCGCGGTCCTTGTAGCCGTTGCAGACAATGGTCCCGCCCTTCGGCGCCAGGGCCAGGACCGCCAGCAGCTCCGGCTTGGAACCGGCTTCCAGGCCGATGGAGACGTTCTGGGTGGCGATGATGTTCTCGATCACCGCTTCCTGCTGGTTGACCTTGATCGGATAGAGCGCGGTGTACTTGCTCTGGTATTCCAGGCGCGCGATGTTGCTGTCGAAGGCGCCGGTGAGCTGGCGCACACGGTCTTGCAGGATGTCGGGGAAGCGCACCAGCAAGGGCAGCGACAGGCCGCTCTGGCGCAACTGGTCGACTTGCTCGAACAGGTCGATGGGCGAGCTGTCGGGACCGTTCGGACGGACTTCGACGCGACCGGCTTCATTGATCGCGAAATACCCGGCCCCCCAATGGCGAATCCCGTAAACACTGCGGCTGTCCGCAACTGTCCATTGGCTGCCATCGTCTTTGCGTGTGCGTCGTACGGACATCGAAGTCCCCTATAAAGAAGTCAAAATGCACCATCCGGTCGGAGGCTGGGGCAGTCTAGAGAGTGAAAATGACGAATTGCCTGTTAGCAAGGTAGACCCTGCTCCCAGCGATGAGTTTAGAAACCCGTTCAGAACAGGCTCTGTGAAAACCATGCGGGCGACCTCGAACGTCGGGTTCGGGTCAAGCCGAGGGTGGTTTTCACAGAAGCTGCTAGCCGCCGGATTTCTTTGCCTTGAAGCCGTGCTTGACCAGTTCCGCCAACAGCAGCTCGACGTGATCGCCCTGGATCTCGATGATGCCGTCTTTCAACGCACCACCGGTGCCACAGCGTTTCTTCAACGTGGTGGCCAGTTCCTTGAGCGCGTCTTCGGCCAGCGGCACGCCGGTGATCGTGGTCACCGTCTTGCCGCCGCGACCTTTGCTTTCACGGCGCACGCGCGCAATGCCGTCACCGGCGGGGATGGCGGTCTGTTTGCAGATGCAGGCATCCACCGGCTGACGGCAATCAGGACAATGACGACCGGCGTCGGTAGAAAATACCAGGCCGCCCAGGGCGGCGAAGGATGCGGCTTTTTTGGCCACCGGCAATCCTCTTGGGAGGACAAAGACTGGTCGAGGGGGAACATGCCTCGACCGCGAAACCCCACTCAGGCAGGGGCAGCGCTACTGGACCGCAGACACGGTTCAGCTTGAAAAGTCGCGCAGTGTAACGGCAAAAAGCCGACTTGCTAAGGGCCAATCAGCGCCAATTTATAGCTTCTTTGCGACGCTGCCGCCATGGACCCGCAAATAGCGTTCAAGCGCCGCCAGAGAGTCCGGGCAGTAAGGCTTGCGCTGGATTTCATCGAGCACCTGCTCGAGGGGCAGGAAACGCGCTTCGAGGACTTCTTCGGGCTGCAGGACCAACGGGCCGTCCCACACCGCCGAGAACGCCGAGCACCACAGGCGACTGCCAGGGTCTTCGAAATAAAAATGGTCGTGGGCGGTGAGCTCCACGCCGCTCACGCCCAGCTCCTCCGCCAACTCACGGGCAGCCGATTCGGCGTAAGTCTCATCGGCCTGCACCATGCCGCCCGCCGCCACGTCCCAGAAACCAGGGTAGATGGCCTTGCTCAGGGTGCGCCGATGAACACACAGCTCACCGGACGAATTGAACAGCATGATGTAGGTGCCGCGTCCGATCAGGCCACGCTCACGCAGCTCTGAACGCACCAGGCTGCCGAGCAGGTTGTCGTGCTCATCGACCCACGCAATCAGCTCGGCATCCGAGGCCACTCGATGAGCGACCTCCCGGGGGCTTTCGCTCATGAATCAACCCTGGTTCAGCAGTTGTCGCAAGTCGATGACCGCTGCGTTGGCTCGGGAAATGTAGTTGGCCATGACCAGCGAGTGGTTCGCCAATACACCGAAGCCGCTGCCGTTGAGGATCATCGGGCTCCAGACCGGTTCCTGGGACGCTTCCAGTTCACGAATGATCTGCCGCACGCTGACCGTGGCGTTCTTTTTCGCCAGGACATCGGCGAAGTCCACTTCGATGGCGCGCAGCAGGTGCGACAACGCCCATGCCTGGCCACGGGCCTCATAGAACACGTTATCGATTTGCAGCCACGGGGTCTCGACCACCTCTTCGTCCACCTGCGGCACCTGGCCCGGGGCCGGGACTTCGGTTTTCAGCGAGGTGTTGAGCTTGACCCGGCCAACGCTGGCCGACAGACGCTGGGACAACGAACCCAGGCGAGTGCCGACATCCCCCAACCAGTTGTTCAGGTTGTCGGCGCGGGCGTAGAACAGTGCGCTTTTCTGGCTTGGGTCGGACAGGCGCGCCTGGTAGCGGCTCAGGGAATTGATGCCTTCCTGGTACTCAGACTCGCTGGAGGGCAGCACCCAACTGCGGTTATCGAAGTTGAAGCGCGGCTCGGCCTTGGCCAGGTCGGCGTCCTCGGCGGACTGGGACTGGGAACGGGCGAAGTCCTTGCGCAAGGCGCGGCTCAGGTCGCGGACCTGCACCAGCACGCCGTATTCCCAGCTCGGCATGTTGTCCATCCACAGGCCAGGCGGGAAGCGGTCATTGGAGATGTAGCCGCCTTGCTTGGTCAGCAGGGTCCCGGCCACTGTCTTGAGCGTCTCGACCGTGGTGTAGCCCACCACCATCTGCCGGCCATCTTTCTCGGCCGCGGCCTGGGCGTTCTGCTGCACGGGGAACAGCGCAGGCTCCTGGCTCCAATACCAGCCGACGGCAATGGTCACCAGCAGGTAAAGGGCGATCAGCGTCGCCAGTGCGCGGCTGAAAAAAAGCCCACCCAGGTAGCTGCGGGTGTCCGATTTCGGCTCGGCGGCACGTTCAGGCGCGCTGCCCGCGCGGTTTTTCCAGTCCAGCATGGTGATATCCCTTCAATCACTTGAGTTCTCGGTTCGACCACAACCCTACGCCATCGTGCCTGATTTGAAACGCGATAATGCGGCGCCAATCATGCCGGGCGCGACAGGGCAATCGAACAGCACTATAAAGGAAGCGCTGCCATCGGCCTATGAGACTGGTCAGTCACAAACTGAATTTCGCGACTGGACAGAATATTGACGTATGACACTCATGCCGAGGAAAAGAGGTGCTAGCATAGAGCCACCAGTCGATCTCAGCATGCACCCTAACTAGTAGTCAGGATATGACCGAGCCAGAAGACCCCAGCCGTGAGCGCCTCAAGCACCACTTTGCCCAGCGGGTAATTCATCAGGCTCGTCAAATCCTGGAGATTTGGCAGCGCCTGCAACGCAGTGAGTGGTCCAGCACCGACCTGTCGGAGCTCAGCGAAGCCAATCTGCGCCTGCTGCGCTTTGCCGAGCGTTTCGAACAGCCCGAGCACTCCCAGCTGGCCCAGGGCATCAACCAGTCGCTGCAAGCGGTGGACGCCAATCGCGGGCGCCTGAGCAGCCACCTGATCACCGAAATCAACCGCCTGATGCAGCGTTTGTCTCGTACCGGCCTGCGCCATGGCGACCAGCTGGAACAAACCTTCCTGCCGCCGCTGCGCAAACCCATCTACGTGTTGCTGCAGGACCATGACCGCGCCGAGCGCCTGGCCAAGCAGTTGGAGTTCTTCGGCCTCAGCGCCCAGGCATTGGACAGCGTCGCGGCGTTCCGCGCCTCGATGGTCGAGCGCCTGCCGGCGGCGATTGTCATGGATGTGGATTTCAGCGCCCCTGGCGCCGGCCTGAAACTGGCCGCCGAAGCCCAGGAAGGCCTGGAGCAACCGCTGCCGCTGTTGTTCTTCAGTTTGTTGGAAACCGACACGCCCACCCGCCTGGCCGCGGTGCGCGCCGGTGGGCAGGAATTTCTCACCGGCACCCTCGAAGCCTCGAGCCTGCTGGAAAAAATCGAAGTGCTGACCTGCGTCGCCCAGTACGATCCGTACAAAGTGCTGATCATCGATGACTCCCGCGCCCAAGCCATGCACACCGAACGCCTGCTCAACAGCGCCGGCATCATCACCCGCACGCTGATCGAACCGATCCAGGCCATGGCCGAACTGGCGGACTTCCAGCCCGACCTGATCATCCTCGACATGTACATGCCGGCCTGCACCGGCACGGAACTGGCCAAAGTGATACGCCACAACGACCGCTACGTCAGCGTGCCGATCATCTACCTGTCCGCCGAAGACGACCTGGACAAGCAACTCGATGCCATGAGCGAAGGCGGCGACGACTTCCTGACCAAACCGATCAAGCCCCGGCACCTGATCACCACGGTGCGCAACCGTGCCGCCCGGGCGCGCAACCTCAAGGCGCGGATGGTGCGCGACAGCCTCACCGGCCTGTACAACCACACCCATATCCTGCAACTGCTCGAGGATTGCAGCTTTCGTGCTCGTCGCGAAGGCAAGCCCCTGAGCTTTGCCATGCTCGACATCGACCATTTCAAACGGGTCAATGACAGCCACGGCCATCCCATGGGCGACCGCGTGATCAAGAGCCTGGCGCTGTTTCTCAAGCAGCGCCTGCGCAAGACCGACTTCATCGGCCGTTACGGCGGCGAAGAGTTCGCCATCGTCATGCCCGACACCGATATCGACGCCGCCTGCAAAGTGCTGGATGAAATTCGCCAGCGCTTTGCCGAAATCCACTACCCGGCCCAGCCCCATGATTTGTGGTGCACCTTCAGCGCCGGCGTGGTGGAGATGAGCGATGACTCCGACAGCCTGATGATGGCCAGCCAGGCGGACGAAGCGCTGTACCGCGCCAAGCATGCCGGGCGCAACCGGGTACAGAGCGCCCGCCAATCAAAGCAAAGCGCCACCTTTTCATCGGAATCGACCGATTCGGTCATAAACCTGTAATGCAAACGCAATAACTTCAGGCACTTACGATTCTGCCCCTGGTAGACCTTTAATGCGCCTGAAGCTGCTGACCAATCTCAACACCCTTCTTTTAGTTGCCGTGTGCCTGGGCCTTGGGGCCACGCTGTGGTGGTCGCAAATTGCCCTGGAACGACCCTATCTGCTGATGGAACGCTACCTGGGATTGTCGCGGCAGTTCCAGGGCGAAGTGGCGCGCAATATCGAGGACTACCTGGCCAGCGGCGACGCCTTGCGCCTGAGTGCTGCGACCCAGGCCCTGGAAACCCTGCAAAAAGACCTCGATCAATTCCCCCCGGCATTGGCCAAGCCCCTGCGCCCGAGCCTGTCGAACCTCGATGGCTTCAGCAAGACCGATCTGCTGGCCGCCGGCAAACTGGCCGGCGATCCGCAGGCCTTGCTGCTGCAGGCCGAGCGTGAACTGAGTGCCAGCCTCGACCAACTGGCCCAATACGCCAATGGCGCCCCGGACTACTTGCCTGCGTTGTTTGCCGCTTCTCAGCACCTGGGCCGGCTATCCCTCACGCGGGACAAACTGGTCAGCAGTGGCCGCAGCGAATTGGCCGCCGACGTCGAGCGGGAACTGGCGAGCATCCGTGTCGAGGCCGAACGCCTAGGCAGCCTGCCACTGCTGGGCGTCACCGCCAGCAGCGAATCAGGCAGCGATGATTTCGCCGCGCTGATGGGTTTGGAAACCCAGGAAAAAACCGCCGCCGAAGATGCGGGCATCGCCCTCAAGCGCGAACTCAACAGCCTGCTCGGTCGTTACCCGGCAGAACTGGCCCGCACCCGTGAACTGATCCAGAAACGCACCGAGCTGAGCAGCGCCACGCACCTGAAAATCGCCGATGTGCAACAGGCAATCGATGCCATGGAGCCGGCGGTACGGGCCCAGCATGGGCAGATCCAGGGTGAGGTTCGTTTGATCCAGGGGGTAATGATTGGCCTGATCCTGCTGATCGCGCTGCTCATCGACACCTTGCAGCGGCGCCTGGCGCGCACCTTGACGCACTTGGCTCCGGCCCTGTCGACCTGGGCCGAGGGCGACTTCAGCCGTGATATCCACGTAGGTGCCAGTAACCGCGAATTGCAAGACATCGGGGCCTCGCTCAATCGTCTGCGTGCTTATCTGGTGGACTTGGTGGGCACCATTCGGGTGAACGCCGAACAGGTCGCGGGTAGCAGCCGGACCCTGGCCGAGCTGAGCGGCGAGCTGCACAGTGGGGCCGAGCATCAGGCTGGCGACACGGCGCTGATCCGCGACTCCCTCAGCGAACTGGAAGCGACGATCCAGCAAGTGGCCGGCGATGCCAGCCAGGCCGCAGACGCCAGCCGCAGCGCCGGGCAGGCGGTGGAACAAGGGCAGAAAGTCATCGGCCTGAGCCTCACAGGCCTGCATGCGCTGGTGGGAGAAGTACAAGGCAACGCGCAGATGATCGAGCAACTGGCCGAGGAGTCGGCCACCATCGGTGGCGTGCTGACGGTGATTCGCTCGATTGCCGACCAGACCAACCTGCTGGCCCTCAACGCCGCCATCGAAGCCGCCCGCGCCGGGGAAATGGGCCGGGGCTTTGCGGTGGTGGCCGAAGAAGTCCGCTCCCTGGCCCAACGCACGGCCGGCGCCACCGCCGAAATCCAGACGCTGATCGCCCGTCTGCAACAGGCTGCACGCCAATCGGTGGACGGCATGCGCACCCAGGTCGAACACGCCGAAGCCACCGCCAACCAGGCGCAAGCGGCCGACGGCGCACTGGATGAGATCGTCGGCGCCATCCAGACCATCTCCGACACCGCGGTACGCATCGCCGACGTCACCGCCCAACAAAGCGGCGCCGTCAGCGAAATCCGCGATCACAGCGAGCGGATTCACCAACTGGGCGGCGACAACCTGCTGCGCATCGGCCAGGGGCGCGAACAAGGCGACCATCTCCTGGTACTCGGCGGACGCTTGCACACCGCCGTGCAGGCCTTTCGGGTTTAGCACCACCGACTGCATGAATCCCTGTGGGAGCGAACTTGTGGGAGCAAGGCTTGCCCGCGATGCAGACACCTCGGTGTAACTAATAGACCGAGGCGATGCCATCGCGGGCAAGCCTTGCTCCCACAAGCTCCCACAAGGTCCAGTGCAGGTTTTCCGAACGCGGGTGACCGGATCTTGGGGCATGGTCACAAATTTCGCGCAAACATCGGTCATCGTGCTGGCTATTGCAGAGAACTGGACAGTCACAAAGGCTTTGCGGCATAGTCGCCAAGTTCTGATACCTGCTCACAGATAACAAGGAACAGCAGATGGCGACCCTATTGGTCCTGCACGGACCCAACCTGAACCTGCTGGGCACCCGTGAACCGGGCGTCTACGGCGCCGTGACACTGGCGCAGATCAACCAGGACCTGGAGCAGCGGGCCCGTAACGCCGGCCATCATTTGCTCTATCTGCAAAGCAACGCCGAATATGAATTGATCGACCGTATCCATGCCGCGCGTGGCGAAGGCGTGGACTTCATTTTGATCAATCCAGCAGCTTTTACACACACAAGCGTCGCATTACGTGACGCGCTGCTGGCGGTGAGCATCCCATTCATCGAAGTGCATTTGTCCAACGTGCACAAACGCGAACCTTTCCGCCATCACTCCTACTTCTCCGATGTAGCCGTGGGAGTGATCTGCGGCCTTGGCGCCAGCGGTTACCGGCTGGCCTTGGAGGCCGCCCTAGAGCAGCTTGAAAAACAGGCAACAGCTTGAAAACAAGCGTTAAGCGCCCCTGACCGACCCTTGGGAGTTGATGATTCATGGATATCCGTAAAGTTAAGAAATTGATCGAATTGCTGGAAGAGTCCGGCATCGACGAGCTTGAGATCAAGGAAGGCGAAGAGTCCGTACGCATCAGCCGCCACAGCAAGACCCCGGCCCAGCAGTTCTATGCACCGGCACCGATGCATGCTCCAGCCGCCGCGCCTGCTCCAGCAGCAGCGCCGGTTGCCGCAGCAGCGCCAGCCGCACCGGCTGCGCCAGTGCTCAACGGCACTGTCGCCCGTTCGCCAATGGTGGGCACGTTCTATCGCAAGTCTTCGCCATCCTCGCCGTCCTTCGTTGAAGTCGGCCAGACCGTGAAGAAAGGCGACACCCTGTGCATCGTCGAAGCCATGAAGATGATGAACCACATCGAAGCTGAAACCAGCGGTGTGATCGAATCCATCCTCGTCGAAGACGGCCAGCCGGTTGAGTACGACCAACCGCTGTTCACCATCGTTTGAACCGCGGAGAGCCTTTGATGACTGCGAAGTTGGAAAAAGTTCTGATCGCTAACCGCGGTGAGATCGCCCTGCGGATTCTGCGTGCCTGCAAAGAGATGGGCATCAAGACCGTCGCCGTTTACTCCAAGGCCGACAAAGAACTGATGCACCTGGGCCTGGCGGACGAATCCGTCTGCATCGGTCCGGCGTCGGCTGCGCACTCCTACCTGCACATCCCGGCGATCATCGCCGCTGCCGAAGTGACCGGCGCCACCGCCATTCACCCTGGCTACGGCTTCCTGGCGGAAAACGCCGACTTCGCCGAACAGGTCGAAAACTCCGGTTTTGCCTTCATTGGCCCGAAAGCCGACACCATCCGCCTGATGGGCGACAAGGTCTCGGCCAAGCACGCCATGATTGCAGCGGGTGTGCCGACCGTTCCGGGTTCCGACGGCCCGCTGCCTGAAGACGAAGAAACCGCTTTGCGCATCGGTCGCGAAGTTGGTTATCCGGTGATCATCAAGGCCGCTGGCGGCGGTGGTGGTCGCGGCATGCGCGTGGTACACAAGGAAGAAGACCTGATTTCCTCGGCGAAACTGACCCGCTCCGAAGCTGGCGCGGCGTTTGGCAACCCGATGGTCTACCTGGAAAAATTCCTGACCAACCCACGTCACGTCGAAGTCCAGGTGCTGTCCGACGGCCAGGGCCATGCGATCCATCTGGGCGACCGCGATTGCTCGCTGCAACGTCGTCACCAGAAAGTCCTCGAAGAAGCGCCGGCACCGGGCATCGACGAGCAGGCTCGCGAAGAAGTCCTGGCGCGTTGCGTCAAGGCCTGCATCGACATCGGCTATCGCGGCGCCGGTACCTTCGAGTTCCTGTACGAGAACGGTCGTTTCTACTTCATCGAAATGAACACCCGTGTTCAGGTGGAGCACCCGGTTTCGGAAATGGTCACCGGTATCGACATCGTCAAGGAGATGCTCAGCATCGCCGCCGGCAACAAGCTGTCGTTTACCCAGGATGACGTGGTCATCCGCGGTCACTCGCTGGAATGCCGGATCAACGCCGAAGACCCGAAAACCTTCATGCCAAGCCCAGGCACGGTCAAGCATTTCCATGCCCCGGGCGGCAATGGCGTTCGCGTCGATTCGCACCTGTACAGCGGTTATGCCGTTCCGCCGAACTACGATTCGCTGATCGGCAAGCTGATCACCTACGGGGCGACCCGTGACGAAGCCATGGCGCGCATGCGCAATGCGCTGGACGAAATCGTGGTAGACGGGATCAAGACCAACATCCCGCTGCACCGCGACCTCGTACGTGACGAAGGCTTCTGCAAAGGCGGCGTCAACATCCATTACCTGGAACACAAGCTGGGCAACCAGCACTGATGCTTCAAGTGATGTGAAAAGACCCCGGTCCATTGGCCGGGGTCTTTTTTTGCCTGTCGTTCACGATGCAGGCAAGAACATCAGCTCAGCAGCACCGTAGAGAATTCCTGCAAGGCCAGTTGCGCCGCCGTCGCCGGCCGGCCCTGATGGGTGCGAACGGCACCGTTGGCATTGGCCACCAACGGTTCGCTGCGCATGCGCGTCATGAACCCGCGCGCACGTACCGATACCGGATCAGAGCCCTGCTTCGCCCTCGCCAGTACCGGTATGTAATAGCGCTCGATTTGTCCGCGGGAGGTCTTGAACACCGAAGTGACCCCATTGCGCAGATCCAGTGACACGCCATAGGTATTGCCGAGGCAGGAAGAATACGACCAGTGATCCCAGGTCGGTCGCAGCCCGTGTTGCCTCAGCACTGTCCTGACCGGCTCGCCGATGTCGGCCCCCGTCAGCCAGTCCCCACCCACCAGCGTGGCACGAATATCCTTGGGCGATCCCCCCAGGCGCCGCGTCACATCGCGAACACTGCGCTCGATCAGCGTGCGGATGTTGTGATCGAAATGAATGACCGCCCCGACCTTGGTGGTCGGGTTGTACAACGAAGCGATCACGCACGTTTGCGCATTCAGCGAGAACAGATAATTGTCCGCCGCCTCGCTGAACCTCGCCACCACGGCTTCGCCCTGCAACGCCCCCCTTGTCACGTCCGGGAAGACATGCCCGGGAAACGCCTCCCGCAGCTCCCCCACTCGCCCGAGGTTGCGCACATGGTCATTGCCGCCTCTCAAGCCAACCTTGTTATGGATCCATTTGCCATTCGCCAGCCTGCGGATGGGCAGCTTGTACAACGCGCCGGGACGCCTGGCATCCACCAGGCATAACCCGCCGAAGTAGGGATCCTCCATCACCTGGTAGTACCGGCCCTTGCTCCGGATGTAGTGAGCGCCTCGCGGTTGCGTTGCGCTGGGTGGGCTGCGATAGGTGCCAAAAAAAATCCCCTCCTCGGTCACCGGCTGCAAGTGCTCCGGTGTTCTGCTGACCGCCTGCTGCGGCTTCAGGCGTATGGGCGGGATCACCGGCCCAGCCTCTTTGGCGATGCCCGATGTCGCGCGCCTCAAGCGTTGAGCGGACAACGACAGCGGTTTCACCGCAAGCTTCAGGTTCCTGGCCGCGCGTCCTAGCAGCGTGGCCATGCTTGCGGCACCGAGCGTGGCGAACAGCGTCCCCCAGGTCGCGGCCAGCCAGTGGCCAAGCGCGCCTTCCGTGTCGCCCTGCCCATGCGCCTCGACCGCCTGCCCGGCACTGACCGCCACCAAGCCAATGTCCAGCAACAAGGCAAACGGGGGATAGACCATGCACACAGGAGCCGCCGCGAAGATCAGGCCCTTGAACACCTGATCCCTGATCATTTCGGCACGACTTGTGGTGATGTCCTCCACATCGGTGACAGCGCGCTCGATGCAGGCATCGAATTCAGCGCTGATGTCCACGACCCGATTGAATTCGCGCACTGTATCGACGCGCGTGCTCCCGCTCGCCAAAGCCACCAGCGAACGTCCTGCAGCGGCACGCGCGCTCAGTGCGACCCGCTCCAGTAGGTAATGATGCAGTTGCGCGGCGATGCTCCCGGAGAAATCCAGGTACTTGCGAAACAGGATCCCGTCCGGGGCGTCGGGTGTGTACAACCAGTAAAAAACCTTAGGGTCGAAGTAGGTGAAAACGTAGACCCCTTGTACGACATGACCGCCGACGGTCAACTTGATCACGCCTTCGCGCGTCACGGCAGCGCCGGGGTGCGTGGCGCTGTTCACTGGCCTCCCATCGCTCAGCAGCGTGACTTGCCGGGTGAGCCACTGGAATTCGTCGGTGGTCAACATCGACTTGCCATGGGCCACACGCAGGTCGCGATCCATTCGGGCCAACAGCATGTAGCGATATGCCTCGCGGCGTTTCGAATACTCAGGGTCCTTGGCATCGAGAAAGCTGGCGCGGATGTGCTTGGCATATCGCTCCCCCAGGTAAGCCACGCGGATGTATGACGCCAGTTCGGCGCTGCGAACCTGCTTCAAGTCCTGCCCGACAGAAGAACGCACCCCTTTTGCAGGGTCGTCGATATCCGAGTTGTGCTCGTATCCAAAAATGGCAAGGTCCAAGAGGCTGGCGGTTTTTTTCTCGGCTGCCAGCCCTGGGCTGTAGTCGATGAGCACAGTGGCCGGATCGACCGCTTCAAGCACCCCCTTGCTACGCAGGTACGGCGCAATCGAATGGGCGAAGGTGCGCTTGGCGAAGTCGATGAAGACTTCATAGTCGACCAGTTGGTCATCGAACACCTGCCGCTGAACCAGAAACGCCTGGTTCAAGCCGCTGATGTTGCGCCGGGACTCAAGCGGCAACGCCGAGTACCAGCGAGGCGACTCGTTCAGTTCCACTTGCGTCAGGTTATTGGCCAGGCCGGTCAAGACCGTGTTCTGAAGACCGGCCCTGAAACCGCTGACCGCCCCCCTGAGGTCTTTGCCCAGGTCCCACGAGGCTGGTTTTTCCGCCACGCCGGCAAAGTATTCCCGGGCTTGCCCATGATCGGTCGCAGAGAGTTGCTGCAGCAGATACTCGCGACCGGCTTCGTTTTGGGTCCAGGCACCGACCTCCCCGCTCAGCGCCCGAAGCGAGGTCAATTCGACCCATTCCTGGCCATCGGGCTTGCCGGGGGCATACAGCAGCAAGCCGCTGACGTCGTCGCCCAGGTCTTCGCGGTAGAACAGAAGAAGATCGGCACACTTCAGGCCATTGGGAAGCACAAGGCCGGCGATACGCCACACGCTGGCGGCTGGCGTCGCGACGTCACTCTCCCATTGGGCACGGAGAGCGTCATGGCCGGTCGCCGACAACTGGCCCGCACAACGCGCGATAAACGCACTGTGCTGCAGGCGCGCCAAAAACCAATCGAGCATGGCCTCTTTCAGGTCTGCCCGCTCATATCGGTCGGCCAGTGCTTGCAGGTACCCGGCAGGCGCATCGACGTTCGCCAACAATCGGCCAATGAAGGCTGGCGAAAGGGACTGGTTACGCAGCATGCCGCCATTTTCCACCAGGAACACCGACACCGCGTCCGGCCGTACCGGGCCTGCCGCCACCAGCTCACTCAGGCTGTAGGTGTGCACCGGCTGCCCCATCACCGTTCGCCACTGTAACTGCACGCGAATGCTGTCGGGTTCGACCACCATGTCCAATTCATCCCTGACATAGTCCCTGGCCAATTGCCGAGCGAAGGTCCGCAGCGAAACCAGGTCATCGACCAGTTCATCGACTTGTATCTGCGCCAGCGCGGCCTGGTTTTCAAGCGCCCGCAGCCGTTCACGATCCGGATTGCTCAAGCCCCGCAGCCAATGCGGCAATTGCAATCGCGCGAGCGCTCCAAGATCCCGCCGCTCACGGGTTGTTGCCAACGCGGTCAAGCGACTCGTCTGGCGCCAGGCGTCCTGGAGCTCTTCGATCTGTTCTCGCAATTCATCGACGTCCAGGCCGGCCAGATGGTCAGGCTGGAAAAGCCCGTCGACCGCTACCCCATGCTCATCAAGTTTTTTCCTGACCAACGCTTCGAGCGAGGCATCCTGCGACGCCATTCGCCAATGCCGTCGCAGATAGTCCTTGTAGTGACTGACAAACCTCAGCGCCGCACTTTCCACCGCCTGGGCAACGCACTCACGACGCTCGGGGGCGAACCCCAGGTCTACTCCCTCGGGCCAACGGTAGGGCAAATCCTGCTCTTCGTCATAAACCACAGGCGCCTGGTCGATCATGCGCTGCAACACCGTGTCGAGCAGGGTGTCGATGAAGTGTGGATCAATGTTGCCTTGGTGATAATGGGTGCGCAGCTCGACCAGCAGGCACTCTTCCAGCACCTCCAGCAAGCTCATCTGGGTTTGCAGTCGCGCGTCGATAGCCACTTGCCAACGCGTCAATTTCTCCAGGGTCACGTGTGCAGTCGCCGCCTGCGGGGAAGAGACCAGCCCCGTGCGCGCCATGTTGCTGTGCCGTTCGGCAGTGATGTCCATACACATTCCTCCCTGCTGTGTGGACCGGCACCTTATCCGCCCGGCGATACGCCCATGGCATACATATATATATCGAAACACCCACCCGGACGGCGCGAGACTCGCTTATCCACTTTGCCCGCGACCTGGCGTACACTGCGCGCCTTTGCAGCCCAGCGCTGCCCCCTGTAGAATTTTTTCAAAGGTGCCCGCCATGCCTTGGCTGCAAGTACGTCTGGCCATCAGCCCGGAACAAGCCGAAACCTACGAAGACGCGTTTCTTGAAGTGGGCGCCGTATCGGTAACCTTCATGGACGCCGAAGACCAGCCGATCTTCGAGCCGGAGCTCAATACCACCCCGCTGTGGTCCCACACCCACCTGCTGGCCCTGTTCGAAGGCGGCACCGAGGCGGCCAGCGTACTGGCCCATCTCGAGTTGCTGACCGGCAGCCCGCTGCCCGAGCATCACAGCGAAGTGATCGAGGACCAGGACTGGGAACGCAGCTGGATGGACAATTTCCAGCCGATGCGTTTCGGCCAGCGCCTGTGGATCGTCCCAAGCTGGCATGCCGCGCCAGAGCCGGAGGCGGTCAACCTGCTGCTGGACCCGGGCCTGGCGTTCGGCACCGGCACCCACCCGACCACCGCACTGTGTCTGGAATGGCTCGACGGCCAGGACCTGAAGGGCTGCAACGTGCTCGACTTCGGCTGCGGCTCGGGGATCCTGGCGATTGCCGCGCTCCTGCTGGGCGCCCGGGAAGCAGTCGGCACCGACATCGACGTCCAGGCCCTGGAAGCCTCCCGCGACAACGCCGGACGCAACAACATTGCCGAAGCCCTGTTCCCGCTGTACTTGCCGCAGGACTTGCCACAGGTCCAGGCCGACGTGCTGGTGGCCAACATCCTTGCCGGCCCGCTAGTGTCCCTGGCGCCGCAACTGTCGAGCCTGGTCAAGCCGGGCGGACGCCTGGCGCTGTCGGGCATCCTCGCTGAACAAGGTGAAGAAGTCGCCGCCGCTTATGCCGCGGACTTTGACCTGGACCCGATCGCCAATCGCGATGGCTGGGTGCGCATCACCGGACGTCGGCGCTAGAATGACCGCCTGTATCCACCGGATTGCCGCATGACTGACAGCTTCGTCACCCAGTGCCCGCATTGCCACACCCGTTTTCGCGTCAGCCATGCTCAATTGAGCGTGGCCCGCGGGGTGGTTCGTTGCGGCTCGTGCCTGCAGGTGTTCAATGCCGCACGACAGTTGCTGGAACAACGCACTGCCAAGCAAGCGGTGCCTCCCGTCGTGCCGCCCTCCAAGCCCGCCGCCGAAGCCCCGCCCCGGGCGATCAGCCAGAAACAATGGAGCGCCGCCGAGCTGGATCTGGATGACCTGGACAAGGAACTGGCGCGCCTGGAGCGGCGCGACAATCGCGCGCCGGGAAACACCGGCCGGCGCCGGGAAGACAACCTGAGCGCGCAACGCGACTCGCTCTCTGGCGAACAGCACGCCTGGGACGACAGCCTGTACAGCGAAACCCTGAGCGAACGCGCCGAAACCGTCCTCGATACCCCCTTCGAACCGTTCGAACCCCACGAACCGGTGCGGCCACCGCGTACCGAGCCGTCCCTGTCCCTGGCCCTCGAACCGCTGGAACCGGACGACGAACCGGTCGCCCCGCTCCACCTGGCGCCGGACGACGAGCCCGAGGAACACCTCGAACGCCTGTCCGCCACCGATGACCACGACCACGACGATGAGCCCGAGCGACCGCTGCCGCTGCGCAAGTCACGGGAACGCCAGGAGCCGGGAATACGCGCCGAAGCCCTCCACGACCTGGACGACGACCCGCTGCAACTGGACTGGCGCAAACGCCGCTCGCCCTGGGGCCGACGCATGTTATGGGGCCTGCTGATATTGCTCGCCGCCGCGGCCTTGGGCGGCCAGTACATCGCCTACCATTTCGAGGAACTGGCCCGTCAGGACCAGTACCGGCCATGGTTCCTGCAAATCTGCCCGACCATCGGCTGCGACGTACCGTCCAAGGTCGACATCGCCAAGATCAAGAGCAGCAACCTGGTGGTGCGCAGCCATCCGGAGTTCAGCGGTGCCCTGGTGGTGGACGCGATCATCTACAACCGTGCGCCCTTCTCCCAGCCTTTTCCGCTGCTGGAACTGCGCTTTGCCGACCTCAACGGACACCTGATCGCCAGCCGCCGCTTCAAGCCCGGGGAGTACCTGGGTGGCGATCTCCAGGACCGCGGCGAAATGCCGCCCCAGACGCCCATCCACATCGCACTGGATATCCTGGACCCTGGGCCCAAGGCGGTGAACTACAGCCTGAGCTTCCATTCCCCCGAATGAAACCGGCCAGGGTCGGCCGATTGACGGCAGCTTTCTGACTGACCCCACCCAGACCAAACCGCTGGCGATAACAAAATAGCTGTTCAGATTTTATCCAATTCGATCTTTATCCAGTCATCGAGAGCGGGTATCATGCCAACCCTTTTTCGAAGTCTCATGATCCGGCCCCACTTCAGGGAAGTCCTATGTCGGCGGTACGCATCGGCCCATATACATTGCAGAACGGCCTGGTTCTCGCCCCTATGGCGGGCGTCACCGACCAGCCCTTTCGTCAGCTGTGCAAGCGCTTGGGCGCAGGATTGGTGGTTTCGGAAATGGTCACCAGCGACATGAGTTTGTGGAACACCCGCAAATCGCGTCTGCGCATGATCCACGAAGGCGATCCCGAGCCCCGCTCGGTACAGATCGCCGGTGGCGACGCACAGATGCTGGCGGAGGCGGCCCGGGCGAACGTCGAGCTGGGGGCGCAGATCATCGACATCAACATGGGCTGCCCGGCAAAGAAGGTCTGCAACAAGGCCGCAGGCTCGGCACTGTTGAAAGATGAAACGCTGGTCACCGAGATCCTGCAGGCGGTCGTCGCCGCGGTCGATGTGCCGGTGACCCTGAAGATCCGCACCGGGTGGGACCGGGAGAACAAGAATGGCCTGGTGGTGGCGAAGATCGCCGAACAGGCGGGCATCACGGCGTTGGCGGTCCATGGCCGCACCCGTGCCGACCTGTACACCGGCGAAGCCGAGTACGACACCATCGCCGCGATCAAGCAGGCAGTGTCGATTCCGGTCTTTGCCAACGGCGACATCGATTCGCCCGAGAAGGCCCGGTACGTGCTCGACGCGACCGGTGCCGATGGCCTGTTGATCGGCCGGGCCGCCCAGGGGCGGCCATGGATTTTTCGTGAGATCGAACACTTCCTGCGCACCGGCGAAAAGCTCGCTGCGCCGCAGTTGTCCGAGGTGGAACGTATTCTGCTAGAGCATCTGGCCGCGCTACATGCCTTCTACGGAGAAGTCATGGGTGTACGCATTGCTCGCAAGCATGTGGGCTGGTATCTCGCAACCCTGCCGGGCGCCAGGGAGTTTCGCGCCCGTTTCAATCGTTTGGATGGTACACAAGCACAATGCGCCGACGTTCAGGCGTTCTTCGCTGAGCGTTACAAGAGCCTGACAGGGGACGAAGGGGTGGCCGCATGACGATGATGACCGAGACTTTAGTGAGTGGAACAACACCCGTGAGCGACAACGTGAATTTGAAACAGCACCTCAATACGCCCAGCGAAGAAGGCCAGACCCTTCGCGGGAGTGTCGAGAAGGCGCTGCACAATTATTTCGCCCACCTTGAGGGCGCTGCCGTCACGGATGTGTACAACCTGGTGCTTTCCGAAGTCGAGGCACCGCTGCTCGAAAGCGTGATGAACTACGTCAAGGGTAACCAGACCAAGGCCAGTGAGCTACTGGGCCTGAACCGCGGCACCCTGCGCAAGAAACTCAAGCAGTACGATCTGCTGTAAGCATTCAATCAAACCAGAAAGGCGCCCGCGTAAAAAACGGTCGCCTTTTTTGCTGACTTCCCTTGCTTTTGATGGAAATTGAAATGACCGACCAGACCACCCGCCTGCCGATCCGCCGCGCCTTGATCAGCGTCTCCGACAAGACCGGGATCCTCGAATTCGCCCGCGAGCTGCAACAGCTGGGCGTCGAGATTCTCTCCACCGGCGGGACCTTCAAGCTGCTGCAGGACAACGGCGTTGCCGCAGTGGAAGTCGCGGACTACACCGGTTTTGCAGAAATGATGGACGGTCGGGTCAAGACCCTGCACCCGAAAATCCACGGCGGGATCCTGGGTCGTCGCGGCATCGACGACGCCATCATGAACGAACACGGCATCAAGCCGATCGACCTGGTAGCGGTCAACCTCTACCCGTTCGAAGCCACCATCAACAAGCCCGGCTGCGACCTGCCGACTGCCATCGAGAACATCGACATCGGCGGCCCGACCATGGTCCGCTCGGCGGCCAAGAACCACAAAGACGTAGCCATCGTGGTCAACGCCAGCGACTACGCCAGCGTGCTGGACAACCTCAAGGCCGGTGGCCTGACCTACGCCCAGCGTTTCGACCTGATGCTCAAGGCCTTCGAACACACCGCCGCCTACGACGGCATGATCGCCAACTACATGGGCACCGTGAACCAGACTGCTGAAACCCTGTCGACCGAAGGCCGCAGCGAATTCCCGCGCACCTTCAACACCCAGTTCGTCAAGGCCCAGGAAATGCGCTACGGCGAGAACCCGCACCAGAGCGCGGCGTTCTACGTGGAAGCCAAGCCTGCCGAAGTCGGCATTGCCACCGCCACCCAGCTGCAAGGCAAGGAACTGTCGTTCAACAACGTGGCCGACACCGACGCCGCGCTGGAATGCGTGAAGAGCTTCGTCAAGCCTGCCTGCGTGATCGTCAAGCACGCCAACCCGTGCGGCGTGGCGGTGAGCCCGGACGCCGAGGGCGGCATCCGCCAGGCCTACGAACTGGCCTACGCCACCGACACCGAGTCGGCTTTCGGCGGCATCATCGCCTTCAACCGTGAGCTGGACGCCGAGACCGCCAAGGCCATCGTCGAGCGTCAGTTCGTCGAAGTGATCATCGCCCCGTCGGTCACCGAAGAAGCCCGCGCCATCGTTGCCGCCAAGGCCAACGTCCGCCTGCTGGCCTGCGGCCAATGGTCGGCCGACCGTGTGCCGGCCTGGGACTACAAGCGCGTCAACGGCGGCCTGCTGGTCCAGAGCCGCGACATCGGCATGATCGGCAGCGAAGACCTGAAAGTGGTGACCAAGCGCGCCCCGAGCGAGCAGGAAATCAACGACCTGATCTTCGCCTGGAAAGTCGCCAAGTACGTCAAGTCCAACGCCATCGTCTACGCCAAGAACCGCCAGACCATCGGTGTCGGCGCTGGCCAGATGAGCCGCGTGAACTCGGCCCGCATCGCCGCCATCAAGGCTGAACACGCCGGTTTGCAGGTACAAGGCGCGGTCATGGCTTCCGATGCGTTCTTCCCGTTCCGCGACGGCATCGACAACGCGGCCAAGGTCGGCATCACCGCCGTGATCCAGCCGGGTGGTTCGATGCGTGACAACGAAGTGATTGCCGCAGCCGATGAAGCCGGCATCGCCATGGTCTTTACTGGCATGCGCCACTTCCGTCACTGATACACCGACTCACTGTGGGAGCTGGGTGGGTGTGGGAGCAAGGCTCTGTGGGAGCAAGGCTTGCCCGCGATGCAGGCAACTCGGTCCATCAGGCAAACCGAGGTGATGCTATCGCGGGCAAGCCTTGCTCCCACACAAGACCAGCTCCCACACAAGCTCGCTCCCACAGAAAAGCATCTCTGCGATGCTCAACAGAATCAGCGTCATCCGAGGTTTTTGAAATGAATGTTTTGATCATTGGCAGCGGTGGCCGCGAACACGCCCTGGCCTGGAAAGTGGCTCAGGATCCACGCGTGCAGAAGGTTTTCGTGGCACCGGGCAATGCCGGCACCGCCATCGAAGCCAAATGCGAAAACGTCGCCATCGACGTGCTGGCCCTGGAACAACTGGCCGACTTCGCCGAGAAGAACGTCTCGCTGACCATCGTCGGCCCGGAAGTGCCGCTGGTCGCCGGTGTGGTCGATCTGTTCCGCGCCCGTGGCCTGGACTGCTTCGGCCCGACTGCCGGTGCCGCGCAGTTGGAAGGCTCGAAAGCGTTCACCAAGGATTTCCTGGCGCGTCACAAGATCCCGACCGCCGACTACCAGAACTTCACCGAAATCGAACCAGCCCTGGCGTACCTGCGCGAGAAAGGCGCACCGATCGTGATCAAGGCCGACGGCCTCGCTGCCGGTAAAGGCGTGATCGTTGCCATGACCCTGGCCGAAGCCGAAGACGCCGTGCGCGACATGCTCGCCGGCAATGCCTTTGGTGACGCCGGTTCCCGCGTGGTGATCGAAGAGTTCCTCGACGGCGAGGAAGCCAGCTTCATCGTCATGGTCGATGGCAAGAACGTCCTGCCAATGGCCACCAGCCAGGACCACAAGCGTGTCGGCGACGGCGACAGCGGCCCGAACACCGGCGGCATGGGTGCCTACTCCCCAGCCCCGGTGGTAACCGCCCAAGTACACCAACGCGTCATGGACCTGGTGATCTGGCCGACCGTACGCGGCATGGCCGAAGAAGGCAATGTCTACACCGGTTTCCTCTATGCTGGCCTGATGATCGACAAGGCTGGTAACCCAAAAGTCATCGAATTCAACTGCCGTTTCGGCGATCCTGAGACCCAGCCGGTGATGCTGCGCCTGCAATCGAGCCTGGTCCTGCTGGTCGAGGCCGCACTGGCCCAGGCACTGGACAAGGTCGAAGCCCAGTGGGATCCGCGCCCAAGCGTCGGTGTCGTACTGGCGGCTGGCGGTTACCCGGGCGACTATGCCAAGGGTAGCGCGATCCAGGGCCTGGACGCCGCGGCCCGCCTGGAAGGCAAGGTCTTCCATGCAGGCACGGCGTTGAAGGATGGGCAAGTGGTCACCGCCGGCGGTCGTGTGCTTTGCGCCACCGCCATGGGCGCCAGTGTCGACGACGCTCAGCAGCAGGCCTACAAGCTTGCCGCCGAGATCGACTGGGAAGGTTGCTTCTACCGCAAGGACATTGGCTACCGTGCCATTGCCCGCGAGCGTGGCGAAAATCTGGAATAACCCAGCCATTCAGCCAGGCAAGGGTCTGCGGCCCTTGCCTGACTGTTCCGGCGCCGCGCATAGTTATAATCTGGCATCAACCTACGAAGGGATTTCGCCGTGCGCTGGCTCAGGATTGCCATAGGCCTTACCGTCACCCTGCTGACGCTGCTCTGCATGCTCCCGGCCCAGGCCGCGCCAGGCAGTGGCTGGGCGGTATTGCTCGACGAACAGGGCGACCTGACGCTGAGCGACATCCGTTCCGCCCGCTACACCAATCAATTCAGCCCCATCGACCTCGACCGCCTCAAGGCCGCCGAGCCCGGCGGGGCATTGTGGTTGCGTTTCCGCCTGGCCCCCGACCGGCATGAACAGATCCTGCGCATCTTCGCGCCCGACCTGTCACGCCTGAACCTCTATGTGCTGGACGGCGACGCCCTGGTTGACCAACAAGTCAGCGGCAATGCCACGCCGCACACCGAACCGGCGGTACCGAGCAGCGATTTCATGCTGCCCCTGCCACGCAGCGACAAATCGCTGGACGTCTACCTGCGACTGTCCTCGCGCCATGAACTGCGCCCCTACATCACCTTGCAATCGGCCGTCGTGGCCGCGGCCGATCAGAACCAGACGCTGATCTATGGGTTGCTGTTCGGCTGCATCGCCATGCTGATCCTGCACAACCTCACCCGCTATGCCTACACCCGCTCACGCAGTTGCCTGTGGCTGGCAGCCTGTGAAGGGCTGCTGATGCTCAGCCTCGCACTGTTGCTGAACCTGGCCGGGCCCTGGCTGCCCAACTGGCCTGCCGTCCAGACACCCGGGGCCTACCTGGCTTTGTTGCTGACCGCGCCCTGCGGCCTGATGTTCGCCTACCGTTTCTTCGCGCCCCTGGGACCGCACCCGTTGAACCGGCTGCTGCTGGGGGACATCGTGTTCGTCATGCTGTGCAGCCTGTTGCTGTTGTTCGTCAATACGCTGCCACTCAATATCATGACTTATGCCCTGGTGGCCCTGGCCGGCCTGAGCATGTTGTTCGTCAGCGCCTGGCACTGGCAAAAGGGCTACCGCCCGGCCCGGTTGTTCGTCGCGGCCATGGTGGTATTCAACCTGGGCACGCTGATCATCCTTCCAGCCCTGCAAGGGCTCACGGAAGTGCCTCCCCAGGGTTTGATCATCACCCTGCTGGCCTTCATCTGCATCAGCGGCCTGTTGATGAGTGTCGCCCTGGGCGAACGCCAGCGCTCGATCAACGAAAGCCGGTTCAGCATCAGCCGCGACCTGGCGGCGAGCAATGCCGAGATCAATGCCAAGGCCGAGTTCCTGGCCAAGATCAGCCACGAGATCCGCACCCCGATGAACGGCGTGCTGGGCATGACCGAGCTGCTGCTGGGTACGCCGTTGTCGGTCAAGCAACGCGACTACGTGCAGACGATCCACAGCGCCGGCAATGAACTGCTGACCCTTATCAACGAGATCCTCGACATCTCCCGGCTCGAATCCGGGCAGATCGAACTGGACGACGTGCAGTTCGACCTCAATGCACTGATCGAGGATTGCCTGAGTATCTTCCGGGCCAAGGCCGAACAGCAGAATGTCGAGCTGATCAGTTTCATCCAGCCCCAGGTGCCGCGCGTGATCAGCGGTGACCCGACGCGGCTGCGCCAGGCGCTGCTGAGCCTGCTGGAAAACGCCCTGAAGAAGACCGACGAGGGCGAAGTGCTGATCGTCGTCGCCCTCGACGAGCGCAGCAATCAGCCGCGCCTGCGCATCGCCGTGCAGGACAGCGGGACGCCGATGGACGCCGAAGAGCGCGACACGCTGATGCACGCCGAGCTGCACAGCAAGAATTTCCTCTCGGCCACGCGCCTGGGCGGCAACCTGGGCCTGGTCATCGCCCGTCAGTTGATCGTGCTGATGCACGGGGAATTCGGCATCAAAAGCGGCAGCAACCAGGGCAGTACCCTGTGGCTGACCCTGCCGCTGGACCCGGATCGCCTCGAACACCCGACTTCCGACCTCGATGGCCCGTTGCAAGGGGCGCGGGTATTGATCGTCGACGACAACGACACCTGCCGCAAAGTACTGGTGCAACAGTGCAGCGCGTGGGGCCTGAACGTCAGTGCGGTGCCATCGGGCAAGGAAGCCCTGGCGCTGCTGCGCACCAAGGCGCACCTGCGCGATTATTTCGACGTGGTGTTGCTGGACCAGAACATGCCAGGCATGACCGGCATGCAACTGGCGGCCAAGATCAAGGAAGACCCGAGCCTGAACCACGACATCCTGTTGATCATGCTCACCGGTATCAGCAATGCGCCGAGCAAGATCGTGGCACGCAACAGCGGGGTCAAGCGCATCCTCGCCAAACCGGTGGCCGGCTATACCCTCAAGACCACCCTGGCGGACGAGCTGAACCAGCGCAACCGGGGCCAGGCGACGAATGTGCAGGTGAACGCCGGCCCTCCCCTCCCGGTGAAGGTGCCGAGCGATTTCCGCATCCTGGTGGCCGAGGACAACAGCATTTCCACCAAGGTCATCCGCGGCATGCTCGGCAAGCTCAACCTGCAACCCGACACTGCCAGCAACGGCGAAGAAGCCCTCAAGGCCATGAAGGAGCAGCGCTACGACCTGGTCCTGATGGACTGCGAGATGCCGATCCTCGACGGGTTTTCCGCCACCCAGCAATTGCGCGCCTGGGAAATGGGCAACCAGCGGACCCGCACTCCCGTGGTGGCGCTCACTGCGCACATCCTGGCCGAGCACAAGGAACGCGCCCGCCAGGCCGGGATGGACGGCCACATGGCCAAGCCGGTGGAGCTGTCGCAGTTGCGTGAGCTGATCGAACACTGGGTGGCCCAGCGCGATCAGCAAAAACCGACTGCATCGACTTATTGAACCGAGCCAAGCCTGCGGGAGAGCACGCCTCAGAGTTCCAGGGCGCTGAGGTAGGCGGATGTTTGGGACATCACCGAACGTTTTACCTTTTCCCTGAAGGTGGCGTAGTACAGCGTATTGAAGTTGATGACGGTCATTTGCTCGACGCTGTTGCGCACCCAGTCGCCGCGCTCGATGAACAAGAATCGAGACGTCTGTCGACGCAGCTGGAACTGGCAGTGATAGACACCCATTTCAATTCGATGGGTGCCGTTCGGCACACAGGGAATCATCTGGAAAATGCCCGTGTCGCGCGACAGGCTGGTTGATTCGAACAGCTCGAGCGCTTTGAGATTGCTCTCCAATGCCACCAACGCACCACTGGCCGGGGCGTGAAAAGCTTCGCCAAGACGAGCCTCGATATGTTGTGTCGCTCCCACCCCCATCGGACCTTCAATGACCGGCAGCGTCTGCGGGCGCGGTACGTCCCAGCCCAGGAATCTGAGCTGATTGCAGTAATAGTCGAACCAGTGACCAGACAACCCGTCGCGATAGGCCGCCCAGGTGGCCCGTTGCGCATACATCGTGCTCAAGTACACATCTTCCCGATGGGAATCAGGTAGACCGGCGGCGAACGAAACGACACTGCCACCAACGACTGCGGCAGATGGAATCGGCCCCCTCATCTGCAGACCTCTTCGGCAGGAAGAACATCTGAATCATCGATCGCCTTGGTGATATCGGCAATGTTGTCGCCGACGAAAGCCGCAACCTTACGGGCGATAACCTCACGGGCAGGCGCGAACAATGTTTCGCTCAGTTGCATGCGGACGTAACGCGCTGACACACAACCGTCAATATCCTTGCCATCAAAGCCTTGCCGCCAAGGGTTGGCATCGATTGATTTCCCTGTGTTGAACTGCAAACAGATACCGGTCATCGAAACAGGGCTGTGCGCCACGATCACCAACAAGCGCACGGGGCTGGACGATGAAGGGCTCTGCGGCGGATCAGGTTCGTTGTGTTTTTGCATATGCTTGCGCAGGATACTCAGCGCTGGCAGCGAGCCGGGTAACGCTGCGACACGGTCCAACACCGCCATGATCTGCTGTTGCTGATCCGGACGATCGTCCAAGGGTATTGCTGCAACCCACTCCAATGGCGAGCTGGTCCCTTCTTGTTTCGGTAGCAGGTCCTTTCGCCGCTTGGCACCTGATATCCAGGCGACTCTCAGGACGTCCATATAACTACCGTACCAATCAGCGTTTGGTATGCGTTGCAGATTTTTGTTAGCCACCAATTGCGCGAGCAAGACCGAGTTCATCAGGTCGTCAACTGCTGCGTCCCGCACAATGGAGGGAACTAAAACAATCGCCGCCGCGTTAACAAAAACCGAATATGCCTTGTCCATGCTTTTATTCCTCTTAAAAAAAAGCAACCGACCCTCCGGCTGCCTTATTGAAATGAAGCTTAGATTTCGTATTCTTCGATCTTGCTTACGGCATGATTACCCAACCTGCCAATAATGATGCCCCGGGTGCGCTCGACAATACTCGGCACTTTCCTGAAAACCGACTCACCTTTATACAACTTCACTTCGCGACTGCTCCAATCTGCAAACAGGACCTGGGTCGCGCTGTTGCGCCGGATAAAGCGCACGGTGCCAAGCAACATGCTGACTTCACCATCAATCTCGACGCAGGTACCGGCCGCCATTCCGCCCACCCCATGTTCCAGCAGGTTTCGCTCAAAAAGAGTCAGCGTCTTTTCTTTCTTCTGCAAGGCAGTAATCGCACTGTCAGCGACCTTCAACAGCAACGCCGAAGCCGCGCTTCCGAGGGCAATACCCGACACTACGGACGCGAGGATGTCCAACACCAGTTTGTCCATCCGCACAGTGTTACCGGCGATGCTCAGGTCATCATAGAACCGCTGGGTAGCGACCCAACCGGCGTTCGTCATGACTTCAACAAACTTGTAGTACCACTCTCGCCCTTGGGATTCGAGAGGGAATTGCCTGTTGGCGACCAGGGAAGCAAAGAGAAAAGCATGCTGCGCGTCCTCTTGATGCTGGGGAGAAAGACCACCGGCGAACGCCAGGATGCCTTCACCGACAACCGATCCCTTCGCAGGGGGCTCGATATCACCCGAATACAACGAGCGGGGACTGACATCGGGATAAATATCATAACTTTCCAGACGCGCCACACAGGCGGCCACACTGCTATCACACACTTCAAAACTCATAAGTTACTCCTTAAGTTATAAAGCAAGTCACTCCATGACCTGCGACCCCACACTAACCAACTCAATCAGGCACAACAACACCTGACTTGTAACTTCAAAATAAAAGTCAACCCAGCAACATTAATAAAACAAAGTCAAAACAACCCTTCGAATAAAAAACGTCCCGCCATTACATCCAATCAAATGCCGACAGTCGATTCAGAGGCTGATAGACTCCAGCGATGTCTTTCGCAATGAGTCTGAACCATGCTCCACGTGCTATTCAGCGTGTACCTCAAGATGCTGGTGCTCTATAGCCCCTTCTTCGTGCTGTCGTGTTTTATCGGGCTGACTCGCGGCTATTCGCGCAAGGAACAACGCCGCCTGGCCTGGAAGGTCGCGACCGCGACGCTGGTCTCCAGCGTGTTGCTGTATTTGTTCGGACGGGTGATTTTCAGCGTGTTCGGCATCACCGTGGACGCCTTCCGTATCGGCGCCGGCAGTGTGCTGTTCATTTCGGCACTGGGCATGGCCCAGGGCAAGTCGGCCGTACAGACCGACAACGTGCAGCAGGACGTGACCATCGTCCCACTGACCATTCCGTTGACCGTCGGCCCCGGCACCATCGGCGCCCTGCTGGTGATGGGTGTGAGCCAGCCGCACTGGGACGACAAACTCATGGCCATCATCAGCATCGCCCTGGCGAGCTTCACCGTCGGTGTCGTGCTCTACCTGTCCAGCCGTATCGAACGAATCCTCGGCGACCAGGGCTTGCAGATCGTCAGCCGCCTGATGGGGCTGTTTGTCTGCGCCTTGGCGGCGCAGATCATTTTTACCGGGGTGAGGGGCTACCTGGTCCCCTGAAGGGGGACCGCCTAGCCTTCGACCGGCGCTGACGCCTGCAGCTCTTTCAGGGTTGCACTGCCGACCCCTCCCAGGTCCCGTAACCGTGCCACCAACGTCGACACCGGGCGGGCCTGCGCAGCGTTGAAGCCCAGGCATATTTCACCGCGCAAGTCCGGATCGGCGGAACACACATCACGCAAGATCAGGCAGTGTTCACTGTCCGGATCGACAATGACCAGATGCGCCTGGACAATCTCGAACACGAGTTTTCCAGGCTCATCGAATGCCCAGATCAATGTGCTTGCCGTGGCGGGTGGCTCACCCAGGGCATGTCGACAGTCGACAATGACCGAGTCCAGTTTCAGCCACTCCGTCTTCGTCAAATGACACGTCACTGCGCCTTGGCCCAAGCGCAGGATCAACGTATTGACCTCATCGGGAATCAGCGGCAAGAGATCGCGGCCGACCTTCGCCCCTTCGACGACCAGCACCTGGGCGTTGCGCTGGACATAATCGAACGGCCCGATGCTGCGCTTGTCCGGATAGATGAGCACCCGCCCATCCTGATGCTTGTGCAGCAGCACGTTGACCTGAGCCTGAGTGCCGAGCAAGGTAAAGTTCCTGGGCAGGTTTTGGCCGGTCACCCGCAGCAGCCGGGCACTTTGCACGTCATACCATTGCAGGCTTCCAGGCTCGGATTCCACCGACACGAACTCCGTATGCTGCGCTTGCTCCAGCAGGCGCTGGAGGGCTTCGACCAGACGTTCGCCCTGGGCGCTCACCCAGTCGTGGTTGACCCCAGTGATGGTCCCCGCTTCCTGATAACGCAGCGCCAGCGACACGCCGTCCACGCGGGTCCCGCGCAAGCCGCTGCCCTCAAGCGTGACCTCGGCAAACCGCCAGCTCGCCCACTCCCGTTGATACGCCGGCAGGCTGTCGCCCGGCAACAATTGCGAGCCAGTGCCGAATGCCTGGTCAAGCCGCTGCGGGTCGAAGAATGCCTGGTTCAATACTTCACCGCTCGACCGATCGAACAACCAGACCGACTGGTTATCGGGCGTCACGCCAAGCAAGCGAACTTCCTTGTCGAGTCCCGGATCGCACAACAACAATCGGCTGTTCACGTACCAGGCACACAGGTTGCCGTCACCGGCAACGTTGCGCAGACCGGCAATGGCAAAATCCTTGCCCGGGTAGCGCGTGGCCAACGGCTCGAGCGCCTGCCACCACCGGGCACGCCCCTTGAGCCACTGTTCGCTCACGCCAGCAAATTGCAACGTCTCTTGCGCGCCCAGGTTGAAAAACAGCCCGTTTTCATCGAGCGCCACATACCCCCCGTCGACGGCCAGGATCTGCTTGAGCCCCTCAGGCTGCACCCATTGCTGGGTCCACAGCGCCCTACCGTCGTACACGCTGCGCTGCAGTCGGCAGAGCGTCTGGTTGGAGGTCACTCGCTGGTAAACGAAGAACACATCGCTGTCGTCGGCCATCGGCAATAGCATCACCCCGTCCAGGTTCTTGATCGAGTCATCCCAGCCACGGGGATGAGAACTGGCGGGTTGCGCAAGGATCAGCCGTCGATCGCTGCTGCGTACCCACGCCAGGTCTCGGGAGTCGGGCGCAATCGTCCAGCAGATCGAAACGTACGAAGCCGGTTGCCAATCGACGGTCGTCGCCCCGTTATTCGAAGGCCCGGGGGGCAGCCGCAGAACGTCGCCCAGTACGGACGACCACTCGGGCAGGGTATCGGTGGTCAGCAGCAGCGCCTGCAGTTGTGGCGCAGTGTCGTAAGTGACGGAACTCAACAGCAATTGCCCGTCATGAATCAGGTAGCGGTATTGCCGGACGGTTTGATCATTGAGGCGGTATTCCTGCACCACATGAATCACCCCCTGCGCATCCGCTTCCAGGCTGCGAATGGTGCTTTGCCCCTCCTGGAGCAGTAACAGGTAGCGACACTTGAGCAAACCCGTGGCGCAATCCGTCTGCCAGATCTGGAACCCGTCGGGATCGTAGAAATACGCAGACGTGCCCATGACGACCGACAGCTGCGGCTCGCCGAGCACAGCCATGTCGTCGCGGATATAGAGAAAGCGGTCTTCGCCCCCGTCATACCAGGCCGTGGTGTAGCGCAGTTGCCGGGGATCCTCGAACGGGATCAGATAGTGATGGATCGGCGTATAGGGCAGCGCCAATCGATGCTCGCGCGCCAGGGCCGTGTAGTGGTCAAGCAGCGCCTGCTCATCGAGCCCCTCGGGCGCCGTCTGCTCGATCAGATCCAGTTGGCGCTTGTCCCCGGTGACGCTGAACAATTGATCAGCGGTACGGATCAGCACTTCCTGCCGGCCGCCGGAACGCGTGACATGGACGGAGCCGATGTACAGTTCGCCGGAAGACT
The DNA here is from genome assembly GCF_000416195.1 of Pseudomonas sp. CFII68. Lineage (NCBI taxonomy): Bacteria > Pseudomonadati > Pseudomonadota > Gammaproteobacteria > Pseudomonadales > Pseudomonadaceae > Pseudomonas > Pseudomonas sp. CFII68. Next base: position 5,037 of record NZ_ATLN01000070.1, on the reverse strand, counting down.
CGACACGGATATCACTCTCATTGGCCCAGGTTGCCTGCAACACCCAGCGGCAATACGTCTGGTTCGGTGCAACAAGGCTGATATCGACCCCGGGATTGAGCGTCACGGTACAGCGCGCACCCGCGCCCCTGAGCCGATAGGACAACTTTCCATGCCAGGCTTCTGGCAGCACGGGAATCACCAGTGTCCGCTCCAGCGCATCCAGGTTCACCCGGATGACCGTTTCGCCATACACCGGACTCAGGCGATTGAGAATGTAGTCGGACGGAAACGAATAGAACGAGAACAAGAACAGCCAGGTGCCGTCCGCTTGCCTCTTCTCCAGCCGCCGGGCCGTGTCGAAGCCGCGATCATGGCGCCAGCGAGCAAAGGGCAGCGCCTTGTATTCATAGCCGTAAGTGGTTTGCGGCGTGCAGGGCAGCACGATGGGTTGTCCGGCCGGCGGGACGAATCCGATCCGTCCGGGCAGCCCCAGTTCTTGACGGATGTCGATCGCCCGCGCCTCATCGGGATCGAAGCCCGGCACACCAAAATGATCATGCAGGGGATACAGCTTCGGACTGTCGAGCTGCAATGTCCCCTCCGCCAGGTCGATGCTTCTGACGATCAGTGAAGGCCGTGCCACCCACGCGGCCAGCGTGTGATCGTAGTGGTAGCCGTCACCACGATAGGCCTGTTCCAGCTCATCGAAAAACTGACCGACGTCCCGCGCCTGCTGCGCGATGCTGGCAAACCCCTGGGCCAGGGCGGCCACCCCGACGGCCACCCCACCCAGAATCACACCCGCACCGCCAAGCACCGCCGCAGCGGTAGACGCCCCGGCCAACCCCGCGCCAACGCCGCCCGCCGTCAAGGCCAGGCTGGCAGAGTCGAATGTCAGCTGGGTACCGAATTGAGCTTTTTCGATGCCGGTTTGCGCGGTCTTCAACTGATAGATATCAAAGCCGACATTGGCCAGCCCCAACACCGCGCCGACGCCCTCGTTGGCCGCATGCCCCAGCGCCTGACCAACGACCGGGGCACACGTGCCGGCAATGAGCCGTTCTTCCGCCAGGGCGGTGCGAGCCAACTGCACCAGCCCCGCCACATCCACGACATTGCCGTGCGCCAACTGCGCGTAGTTGACGTAGGCATGCAAGCGCACGGCAGTGGTCAACGTTCGGTCATCCCCTTCCCGCCCGCGCAAGGCGTTCATCAAGGCCTGGATGGTGAAGCCTGCGTTGAGGGTATGGACACTGCCGGCCTCGGTCGGATCCACGACGCCACCGGTCTGCACAGGTTGGCGGGCCAGGGTCGAGAACTGTTCCGACAACCAGTTCTTGATCCGCAGCAGGCGATGATCGTCACTGAGCACGCGGACCTGCTGTTGCGGTTGCGCGGGATCGATCAAGCTCACTCGGTATTGGCCTTCGGGCGTGATCTCCAGCGTTTCGAACAAGGGCACCAGCGGCGTCGGCGAGTCATGCAGCGCCTGCAAACCGACCGTTGCCTGGGCGATCTGCTGTCCCCACCAATGGCTGTCCAACGCCAGCAAACTGCTGCCCAGGTGCGAATTGTCGACCAGGGATTTTCCATAGGCCCTGTTCAAGCGCTGGCGAATCTCAAGCGCCGGTTTTCCTGGCAAGGGATCGGGCTTGAGCAGGTGCTCCACCGTGAAACCGTCAGACAGTTCCAAGGTCGAGATCTTGGCGCTGTGCAGGTCGATCAGATCGAATTGCGGTCGAGTTTCAGAACCATAGGCGGCGTAATAGCGGGCCATGCCCTCGGTCTGGAAAAAGTGTTCCAGCGCACGTTGCAGCCCGTCCACATGGTCGAATTTGCACAGGCCAAAATTGGGGTCGAAAAAATGATAGCTGGCGCGTTCTCCGCTGGCGGTCTTGGCCACCAGCATCGAATGGTTGTCCGAGTTGAGCATCAGCGTACGGGGCGCGACGTGTCTTTCGAGTGCGGCAGTGATCTGGTCCAGGCTCGCCTGGCCAAGCCGCGTACCCACCTCGCCCAGCGACACGTCCCGCAGAGCTTCCAGGCTTTGCACAAAGGCCTGGGAGTCGGCTTGTCCGGGTTCGAGTACTGCCAGGAAGAAGCGCTCGCGCAAGTGCCCGGAGGCGACGTCACCCTGGGCAAGCGCTGCACTCATCACCAACGCCAAGGGATAGCAGCGCCCACCAATCGCCTCGCCATCGCCGTTGAGCAGCAAATCCTGGGGGACCATTTGCACACCGGTGTGGCCGAATCCGTCCAGCACCTGCCCGGAGCGTTCGACCACTTGGAGGCGATGCTCAAGGGTTGCCACCTTCTGGATCCGTGCGACATGACGCCCCCACTGGAACAGCGTCCGCGCCTGTTTCAAAGCGGTTTTCTTCAGCGCCAGCGCGCTGTCGGACGGCAGCGGCACATCCGCCAAATCGCTCGCCAGGCCGCTCATGAACCCTGGCGCCTTGCGCTTGAACAATTGCCGCTCGATGACCGCGTAACGGCCGGCCACAGCCTGTTCGGCAACGCTGTTGGCCAGGTTCTCCAGCGCGCTGGTAGCCGCGTTGAAATGCGGGTTATCCAGAGTCTCCAAGCCGAGCAACACGCCCAGCGACAACCTTTGCACAGGGCTGGCCTCAATGACGCGCCGCAAGCCGCTGGCAATCTCGCCCAGTACGTCGTCGATCCCCAGGCTTTGCATCTTTGCGTCGCTCAGGAACACCGGAACCAGTTCATCGGCAGGCTGCTGCCGGATACGCTGGCGATCATCGAAGCTCAACGGCAGCGGCTTGTCGAAGCGAATCTCACCATCGTGGCCCCGGCTCATCGCCTCGATGAACGGCTCACCGAGCCCCTCGACCAATCGCTCCAGGAGATCGGTCAGCAGCACGGCTCGGCCTTCGATCAGCGGCCAGCCCTGTTGGAACTCAACGGTCGAATGCTTGAGCAACTGGGCGATGTCGCCGCTGTAGCGCGTGCGGTACTGACCTTCACGCCAGCGTGCCTGCTCGTCGGTGACCCATTTTTCGGGTTGGTTGCCATTTTCTTTCCAGGAGTGATCCTGCTCTTCTTCTGTGGCGCCGTTCACCGTCAGGTGAGGGGCTATGCCTGCCTCCTTGTGCAAGGTGCTGGCAACTTCCGCGCTCAAGTGTGTGTTCGCGTAGTCGGCCATGCCGTCGCGCATGGCGCCGGGGCCCGTCAGATGGACGGTGCCTTCACTCTCGAAGCGAATGCCGTCACCAAAGTGGGTGGCTACGGCCGATATCCGCGCGATCGCCCTGAGCACCTCGCCCATCGGCAGACGGCTCAGCGGTCCATGGTTTTTTTCGAAGACTTCTTCCACCAGACCCAACATGCCGGCCACGTCGCTCAATGCAACATCGCGCTGGGCGGCCAGTTGGACCGACGCTTCAATCAACTCGTGATTGGCGCGCAGACGATCGATCACGCTTTCAAGCATCTCAGCGCCCGGATGGGCCATCAGGAAGGCATTGGATAACGACATTTCCATGCTCAAGGCCCGCAGCGCGAAAGGTCGGGCCAACCGCTCCGTCGGCAATGCGAAGACCTCGCTCACGCTTGGCCGGCCTTGCGCGAACGCTTGCAGTGCCGGCAGATGCTCGGCAGGAATATGCACCCGATAAAGGGAGGAGGCCTGGCGACCCGGCATCCATCCGGGGTTCTCGTTCAGCAGCAATTGCAGGGTGCCCAGGCGGGCATCATCGCTAAACCCGCTGATGTCGACGCCGCCCAGGGTTGTCGATAACGGTGGAAGGTGGTCGATGTCGGTATAACTGCCACCTTCGGCAAACAGGACTTCAGCGCGCACCACATCCGAGGCTGCCGCCATATTGCCGAGCAAGCGCATCTGCCGGTCATAGACCTCCTGCAATTGCAGCGAAACTGCGCCGCCGGCAAGATCGCGCAACTTGAAGCCGTCCATGTCCAGGACACTGCGCCGATTGCGTTCCAATTGTTGGCGCAGCACTTGCGTATCCTGACCGTAGGCGCGGGCCAGTAAATCGATCCGGGCCTCATCGGCGGATCCGCCATTCGTCACCGCGGTATTAATATGGGCCTGCATCTGTTGTTTCAGAACCAGGGCATGTTCGTTGTACAGGGCACCCAACTCGATTTCACTAATACGCACATCTACGTCGTGTAAAAAAACATTGGCCTTGGCGGCCTCGACAATAAGCTTATTGGTTTGCCAGGCCAGCAGTGCATCGCTGTCATACCAAAGATTCAGGGTATAACCCTGCCGGGCCAACACCTGTCGCCATACATTGAGGTAATCGCGCTGAATGTCGCCAAGGCCACCGCCGAGCCAGACGAAGTGCAACGTCCTGGGCACCTCCGCGGGCAACTTTTTCATCTGCTCGGCACTGAACTGAAGGCGCGCTTCATGCTGTTCGACTTTGTCGTATATCTGCGCAAGATCAATCCCCGCCCTGGCAGGGCCAGAGATATGTGTCTCCTGGCTGCGCTTGACCCTGCGCGTGCCCACCAGCTTGGCGAGCGTCTGCTTCAAGAGCCCCAGTGGCTCGAGCAGCCTGTGGGAATCCGGCATGCCGATACAGGCAAAGTAATAACGGATGACCGCGTCGTAGTGCTCATTGTTCTTGTAGGGCAACAGTGCCCGTTCGAGGTCGGCCAGTTTGAAAAGGCTGATGAAGCCGAGCGCACTGTCGCCTGTCTTGATGTTTGCTTCCTGCATAAAAAGACACTCCTTGGCCTGTTCCATTAAAAACAGGCCTATAACAACGCCGCCGCCAGCACGTGTTCTGGCGAGCTATTGATTCAATTTAATATTTTGCAACCTGGCGACATCTAAAACGTTTGCCAAGCACTGACAAGCGCACACCGACAACTTATCAGGCACGCAAACTAACGCTTGAAAACCAACAACTCAAACGGGAAGGTTTTCAATGCATTTCAAAGAAGAGTCAAGACTGCAACTTGCTATTTTATTTATACGGGCGACAACTAAAGCGAAAGAATCGAATGCACGGTCCTGAGGGCGATGTTTCTCTGTCGTTGTTGGCACAGCATGCTGTGACCACG
>NZ_ATLN01000069.1:0-43058 GCF_000416195.1 Pseudomonas sp. CFII68 | reverse complement strand
CCCTAAGTGGCCGTTACGCAAAAAATGGATATGTACTCAGTCAACAAAAGCCTGGCCGGCTGCAAGGCCGCCATCGCGAGCAAGCTCGCTCCCACAGGTTTTGCTTCGTCCGGCACAGACTGACTGATAAATCCCAGGCAAAGAAAAGCCCGGCCTAGGCCGGGCTTTTCCAAAGCTGTGGGCTAATTACTTAGCTTGAGCTTCAACCTGCGCTTCTACGCGACGGTTAACTGCACGACCAGCTTCAGTGGCGTTGTCAGCAACTGGGCGGGATTCGCCGTAGCCAACAGACTGAACGCGAGTCGATTCAACACCGTACTGGTTGGTCAGAACTTGCTTAACGGCGTTTGCACGACGCTCAGACAGTTTCTGGTTGTAAGCGTCAGGACCGACGGAGTCAGTGTGACCTTCAACAGTGGTGCTGGTCGATGGGTACTGCTTCATGAAATCAGCCAGGTTCTTGATGTCGCCGTAGCTGTTTTCTTTAACGACCGACTTGTCGAAGTCGAACTTGACGTCCAGCTCAACACGTACGACTTCAGCAACAGCTGGGCAGCCATCAGCGTCAACGGTTACGTTGGCTGGGGTGTCAGGGCACTTGTCGACGTTGTCGCACACGCCATCGTTGTCGCTGTCGGAGCAGACTTCAGCTGGTGCTGGAACTGGAGCAGCAGCAGGCTTGGAGCCGCCACCGAAGTTCACACCGATACCAACGCTAGGAGCCCACTCGGTGTCGCCCTGGTCGATGTTGTACTGAGCTTCAACGCCGGCACGGGCGTAGAAGTTGTCGGTGAAATACAGCTTGGCGCCGCCACCAACGTTGGCGAAGGTAGAACGGTTACGACCGTTGCTGCCATTCTGGTCGATGCTCTGGTCGGAGAAACCGGCAGAAACATAAGGACGCAGCATGTCGCCTGGGTTGTTGAAGTGGTACAGAGCGTCCAGAGCGGTGTTGGCGCCCTTGACGTTAGTGCCGTCTTCGGTACGTGCGTTGTGCACTTCGTCGTAGGCCAGACGCAGTTCAACGTCGTCGGTCAGGAAGTAACCAACCGAACCGCCGAACAGGTTGCCGTTGTTCTTGAAATCACGAGCGCTGTCGAACATTTCTTTCTTGGCGAAGCCTTCGATTTCAACTGCGCCTTGGCCTTGTGCCAGAGCGCCGAACGAAGTGGCAGCAATCAAAGAACCAATGGCAAAGCCCAAGGTGTTTTTCAGTTTCATCCGTTAAATCCCCATCTGGTGATTGTGAAGCAGTCCCGCAAACCGGGGGACAACTCGGCGGCAAGTCTATCAGAACTTGCCTACACGTAAGAGATATTTGCGCCGAACTAAGTTTCAGCAATGCCTGCAAATTTCTCACGCAATTTGTCAAGAGCACGCTTGTAACGCATTTTTGTCGCGCTCAAACCCATATGCATTATGTCTGCGATCTCCTGGAATTCCAGCTCTGCGACAAATCGTAGCACCAGAATTTCCCGATCGATCGGGTTCACATAGACCAGCCAGCGATCGAGTCCACCCTTTTCCTCGGGCTTGGGCGCCTTATCTTCCGACGCTTCCTCGAGAGGGTCCAGGCTCAACGCGTCCATCAAGCGACGCTTTCGCCGTTCCTTGCGGTACTGTGTGATGCATTCGTTGTACGTGATGCTATAAAGCCATGTCTTGAACTTCGATTTCCCCTCGAAGTTCTTCAGGCCATACAGCACCTTCAACATCACCTCCTGACAGACATCGTCAGCATCACGATCGTTCCCGAGATAACGTGCACAAACGTTAAATAAAGTTCTCTGGTAACGACGCATCAACTCTTCATAGGCGCGCGTTACGTGAAACAGCTCCGTATGCGCGCGCGCGACCAACTCCTCATCGGAGAGATCACGGGGTTCGTAGCGCGTGGATAGCGATTGGGGTTTGTTCAAAACAAGTCGGGCCGACAGTCTAGGTCAATGTGCGCCGCAGCCTGCGATATCGGGCATTTTGCGGCGGCATACATTAGCAGGGTTTGCCGGGTTAGCGGCTACTCACATGCTGTTCCAGCAGGATCCGATTGGAAAGCGACACCAACTCGCCCTCCTCGGTCAGCAATGTGGTCTTCACCGTGCCGATCTCTTCGATCTGGCCTTCGACCTCGCCAACACGCACTTGTTGCCCAACCTCATACAATTCACGCACATAGATTCCCGCCAGGATCTGACCGGCGATTTCCCGACTTCCCAACCCCATTGCCAGCGCAACCGCCAGACCAACGGTAATCAATACGATCACGATCACGTGGTTGAGCAGGTCAGTCTTGACCTCCAACTGGCTGATCGCCACCGAAATACTGATGATGATCACCAGGCCCTGGGCAATTCGCCCCACGCCAGCGGCGTAGTCCAGCCCAACGCCCTCGGCCGCACCGCGCACCAGCCCGTTGGCCAGTTGCGCCAGCAGAACGCCGACCAGCAACACCAGCGCAGCACCAAAAACCTTCGGCAAATACAGCGCAAGCATGTCAAGCGTAGCCGAAACTCGCTCAAGGCCAAGGGATTCTGCTGCGGAAACCAGGAAAATAAGCAGCACGAACCAATACACAATCTTGCCGACCAGGGTCGAGATCGGTACCTGGATGCCGCCTCGAGACAACAGTTTGGTCAGGCCGGTGCCACCCATCAGGCGATCGAGGCCCAATTTGGCGAGCAACTTGGACAGCAGCGTGTCCAGCAGCTTGGCCACGACAAAGCCCAGCAACAACACCACCAGGGCGCCGAAGAGGTTTGGGATGAAGTTAGCCACCTTGGTCCACAACGCAGTCATTGCCGTGACGAGGCTCTGGGTCCAGAGATCAAGTTCCATATTCAATCAGCCTTATCAGCGGTGCGAGTAACAGGTTTACGGCGGGAAACCGGCGAGACATGGGCCGATCCATTATTCAGGGCGATCATCAGCGCGGGCAACCAGCGGCCCAGCAGGCTGAAGAGATCGCCGGCGCCGACCTGGCGGTTGGCGGTTTTCAGTACACGCCCCAGGCATGCATCGTCGTCCCGGCTGGACGGCGAAGCCTTGAGCATGTCGCGCAAAGACTGTTCAAACGGATCGTGCATACGCACCTCTCGTGATGTCTGTGGAAGACGCGATCACATTTCGTCGGGTCACATGAAACCCCATCACACCCAGCGCAAACGGCGGAACAACAACCACTGCCCCGTCGCGACGCAGATCATCAGCAGGCAGGCGACCATGAAACCGTAGGGGCTTTCGGAAAACGGAATGCCACCGACATTGATACCCAAAAGGCCGGTGAGAAAACTCATCGGCAGGAAAATCCCGGTGATGATGCCGAAGCGGTACATGGTGCGGTTCATGCGCACCGACAGGCGCCGGTCTTCGGCCTCCAGCACAAGCCCCACGCGCTCTCGGGTCAATTCCAGCTCCTCGAGGTAACGGGTCAGGCTGTTGTTCAATTCGTTCCAGTAGTCGCCGTCATCGTCGAAAAACCACGGCAGCTTGAGCCGCGTCATCTGGCCGAAGATGTCCCGCTGTGGCGCCAGGAATCGCTTGAGCCCGGCAGCCCTTCGACGGATGTGCAAAATGGCGTCGTGCTCGGGGGTATACCGTTCGTCGGTATCGAGTTTTTCTTCCTCGCCATCGACGATTTCGGAGAGGCAGGTGACCAGGTCCTGCACCTTATTGGTGAGGTATTGCGCCATGTAGAGGATGAGTTCGGATGCCGTCTTCGGGCCCTTGCCCTCGGCCAGTTGTGCCAACAGCTCATCGGTGGCGCGCAACGGACGCAGGCGCAGGGAGATGACCCGCTGGGCGGACGCAAAGATCCGTACCGAGACCATGTCTTCAGGCTCGGCACCCGGGTTGAGGTTGATCCCCCGCAGGAACAGCAGCAATTCGGCGTTGGGCAACGGCAACAAGCGCGGCCGGGTGTTCTCTTCGAGCAGCAGGTCGCAGTTGAATTCGCTCAGGCCGCTGGATTTGCGCAGCCAGGTGTGGGTTTGCGGATGACTGCGATCCCAGTGCAGCCACAGGCTTTCATGGGCCTGCAACTGCAAATCGTCGAGTTCGGTCCGGGCTATGGAACGCGCGCCGCCTTTACCGTCCAGCACCAGGGCATGCACCAGCCCCCATTGCGCGTTTTCTTCCTCGAACATCCTCATCCCTTATGGCTGTACTGCTTCATTCAGGCATTTTCAGCGGGCTTGGCGAGACAATCACGCCGTTATTGTCCGCATAGACATACTCGCCCGGGCGAAACGTCACGCCGGCAAAGGTCACCGGCACATTGAGTTCGCCGACGCCGCGCCGGTCAGTCTTCATCGGGTGACTGGCCAGGGCCTGGACCCCGAGGTCGGTCTGGGCAATGATGTCGACGTCGCGGATGCAACCGTAGACCACCAGCCCTTCCCAGCCGTTTTTCGCGGCTTTTTCCGCCAGCATGTCCCCCAGCAGCGCCCGACGCAGGGAACCGCCGCCATCGACCACCAGCACCTTGCCGTTGCCCTTGAGTTCAACCTGCTCCTTGACCCGGGAGTTGTCCTCGAAGCACTTGATGGTCACGATTTCACCGCCGAAGGAATCGCGGCCACCGAAATTGCTGAACATCGGCTCCAACACCTGCACCAGTTCCGGGTAGGCGTCGCACAGGTCGGGCGTGAGGTAATGGTTCATCGAACAACTCCTGAAAGGCTGGAACGTCAGACTGAATGAGCAACCGTTTGTGACTGGAACCGCTTGAAGCGTCATATCTTAGCCGCAAGCCGACCAGAGCGAAATGCCCACGTCAGAGCCTTTCGCTTAAACCGCCTCGGCCAGGGCGGGCAGGTTTTCCAGCAACGGTGCCTGCTGATCTTGCAGCCAACGCGCCACCAGAGGCCAGACCTCAGCCTGTGCCGCCTTGCTGACCAGCATCTCGACGTGACCGAAATCGCCTTTGAAACCTTGTTCCCGGCCCAGGCAGACAAACTGTTTGTGCTCGGAACCGATCTGGTCAAAGAGCTTGCGGCACGCCCAGGTGGGGTCCTGATGATCGCCCGCGGCGCTCACCGCCAGCACCGGCAACCGGACATCGGCCAACCCGGCCCACCAGTTCTTCTCGGCATCGCCGAAACGCCCGAACAGGCCGTACCAGCGCATGCTTTCCAGGGCCAGGCCGATGGGCTCATCCTCGGGACCGCGCTTGAGCCTTGAGCCGGACAATTGGGCAAAACGCTTGAGGATGAAGCGGCCGCTCCATTCCACTGGCGGAATCTTCAGCGGCCAGTAGGTGCGGCTGACCTGGGTGCCAAAAAACGCCGCCGAAGCCACCGCCGGCTCGCCCAGGTAATGGCCGCCCAAGGCGGCCGCCAGGGTGATGCCACCCAGGGAATGACCGATCCAGTGGGGCACTTGCCCGCTCTGTTCACGCACGAAGGCGCCAATGGCCGGCAAGTCGTAGCGGGCGTAGTCGGCCACGCGATTGTGGCGATAACCCTGGTTGCGCTGGGACAACCCATGGCCGCGCATCTCGGGGATCCAGACATCGAACCCCAGGCGTGCCAGGTACGCCCCCAGGCCCAGGCCCTTGGGCGAATACCAGAAACGCCGATTGGAAAAACTGCCGTGCAACAGGATCACCGGGACCCCACGGTTTTCGCAGGCGTCGGCCATACCCAGCCGGGTGACGGCCAGTTCGACGCTGGCGTCCGGGCTGTTGCCGGGTTTCAAGCGATAGACGTCTTCGCTCAGATCACCGCGCCGCTCGGCGCTGATCAGGGCGACAGGAAAGAGGTTGCTGCTGCTTTGCATGATCTTCTTGCACAAAAAAGGGCGGCATCCTTGTGGAGCCCGCCCTACTTCAATCAAAAGGGGCCCGGCTAATGCCAGTCGGTTAAGCGCACCCCCTGTGGGAGCGGGCTTGCTCGCGAAGACGGCGGAACAGTCAACATTGATGTTGTCTGACACACCGCTTTCGCGAGCAAGCCCGCTCCCACAGGTTCTGCGTTTAACTGGCGGGCTTTAGTCGATCAGATCCCTTCACTCGATCAGACCGCCGCCTGACCCTCAGCCAGGAAGAACCAGGTTTCCAACACGGAGTCCGGGTTCAACGAAACGCTTTCGATGCCCTGCTCCATCAGCCACTTGGCCAGGTCCGGGTGGTCCGAAGGGCCCTGGCCGCAGATGCCGATGTACTTGCCAGCCTTGTTGCAGGCAGCGATGGCGTTGGCCAGCAGCTTCTTGACCGCCGGGTTCCGCTCGTCGAACAGGTGCGCGATGATCCCGGAGTCACGGTCCAGGCCCAGGGTCAGCTGGGTCAGGTCGTTGGAACCGATGGAGAAACCGTCGAAGAACTCGAGGAATTCTTCAGCCAGGATCGCGTTGGACGGCAACTCGCACATCATGATCACGCGCAGGCCATTGTCGCCACGGGCCAGGCCGTTTTCCGCCAGCAGGTCGACGACCTGGCTCGCTTCGCCCAGGGTCCGCACGAACGGCACCATGATCTCGACGTTGGTCAGGCCCATCTCGTTACGCACGCGCTTGAGGGCGCGGCATTCGAGCTCGAAGCAGTCGCGGAACGATTCGCTGATGTAGCGCGAAGCACCACGGAAGCCCAGCATCGGGTTTTCTTCTTCCGGCTCGTAGAGCTTGCCGCCGATCAGGTTGGCGTATTCATTGGACTTGAAGTCCGACAGGCGCACGATGACCTTTTTCGGCCAGAACGCCGCCGCCAGGGTGCTGATGCCTTCCACCAGCTTCTCGACGTAGAAACCGACCGGATCGTTGTAACCGGCAATGCGCTTGTCGACGCTGTCCTTGATTTCCTGCGGCAGGCCGTCGTAGTTCAGCAATGCCTTGGGGTGTACGCCGATCATGCGGTTGATGATGAATTCCAGGCGGGCCAGGCCCACACCGGCATTGGGCAACTGCGCGAAGTCGAAGGCGCGATCCGGGTTGCCGACGTTCATCATGATCTTGAACGGCAGGTCCGGCATGGCGTCCACGGAGTTCTTCTTGATGTCGAAGCCCAGTTCGCCCTCGAAGATGTAGCCGGTATCGCCTTCGGCGCAGGAAACGGTCACGCCCTGGCCGTCCTTGAGCAGTTGGGTGGCGTTGCCGCAACCCACCACGGCCGGGATCCCCAGTTCACGGGCGATGATCGCCGCGTGGCAGGTACGCCCGCCGCGGTTGGTGACGATGGCGCTGGCGCGCTTCATCACCGGTTCCCAGTCCGGGTCGGTCATGTCGGAGACCAGTACGTCGCCGGCCTGGACCTTGTCCATCTCCGAGACGTCCTTGATGATCCGCACCTTGCCCGCGCCGATGCGCTGGCCGATGGCACGGCCTTCCACCAGCACAGTGCCGGTTTCCTTGAGCAGGTAGCGCTCCATGACGTTGGCCTGGGTGCGGCTCTTCACGGTTTCCGGACGGGCCTGCACGATGTACAGCTTGCCGTCGTCACCGTCCTTGGCCCACTCGATGTCCATCGGGCACTTGTAGTGCTGCTCGATGATCATCGCCTGCTTGGCCAGCTCGCTGACTTCGGCATCGCTGAGGCAAAAACGCGCGCGCTCGGCCTTGTCCACATCGACGGTCTTCACCGAACGGCCGGCCTTGGCTTCGTCGCCGTAGATCATCTTGATGGCCTTGCTGCCCAGGTTGCGGCGCAGGATGGCTGGACGACCGGCTTGCAGCGTGCCTTTGTGGACGTAGAACTCATCCGGGTTCACCGCGCCCTGCACGACGGTTTCACCCAGGCCGTAGGCGCCGGTGATGAACACCACGTCACGGAAGCCCGACTCGGTGTCGAGGGTGAACATCACGCCGGCAGTGCCGGTTTCGGAGCGGACCATGCGCTGCACACCGGCGGACAGGGCGACCAGCTTGTGGTCGAAGCCCTGGTGCACGCGGTAGGAAATGGCACGGTCATTGAAAAGGGAGGCGAAGACTTCCTTGGCGGCACGGATGACGTTTTCCACGCCACGGATGTTCAGGAAGGTTTCCTGCTGGCCGGCGAAGGAGGCATCCGGCAGGTCTTCGGCGGTGGCCGAGGAACGCACGGCGACGGCGATGTCCGGATTGCCTTCGGACAACTTGGCGAACGCGGTGCGGATCTCGGCGTTCAGTTTCTCGGGGAACTCGGCGTCCATGATCCATTGGCGGATCTGGGCACCGGTCTTGGCCAGGGCATTGACGTCATCGACGTCCAGGGCATCGAGCGCATCGTGGATCTGCTTGTTCAGGCCGCTCAGTTCCAGGAAATCACGATAAGCCTGGGCGGTCGTGGCGAAGCCACCTGGCACCGATACACCGGCACCGGCGAGGTTGCTGATCATCTCGCCCAGGGATGCGTTCTTGCCCCCCACATGCTCCACATCATGGACGCCGAGCTTATCGAGGGAAACTACGTACTCTACCAAGGTGATCTCTCCACTAACTGTGTTGGAAAAGCTCAAGGCACCGGCGGCTCCAGGGGAGCGATGACCGGCGATATGGCCTGGACCTGGAAAATAAGTGAGAATGCGGACCACTGGCGGCCGGCAAATCGCGCCTATCATATCCAAGAATCGTCACTAGCTCACTAGCTTAAGGCCCAAGGCGCAAATGAAACGATCTGCTTTCTTTATCTCCGACGGCACCGGCATCACGGCCGAAACGCTAGGCCAAAGCCTGTTGGCACAATTCGAAAACATTACCTTCGCCAAGTTCATACGTCCGTACATCGACAACGTCGACAAGGCGCGGGCCATGGTACAGCAAATCAATAAAGCCGCCGAAACCGACGGTTTCCGCCCGATTATCTTCGATACCATCGTCAATCAAGACATCCGTGAGATTCTCGCAACGTCCAATGGTTTCATGATCGACATTTTTTCCACGTTCCTGGCGCCCCTGGAACAGGAACTGAGCGAGCACTCGTCCTACTCGGTCGGCAAGTCCCATTCCATTGGCCACAACTCCAACTACATGGAGCGGATCGAGGCGGTCAACTTCGCGCTGGACAACGATGACGGGGCCCGCACGCATTATTACGACAAGGCCGACCTGATCCTGGTGGGGGTGTCGCGCTGTGGCAAGACACCGACGTGCCTGTACATGGCGATGCAGTTCGGCATCCGTGCGGCCAACTATCCGCTGACCGAAGACGACATGGAGCGCCTGCAACTGCCCAGCGCCCTGCGCGCCCACCAGCACAAGCTGTTCGGCCTGACCATCGACCCGGACCGCCTGACCGCGATCCGCAACGAGCGCAAGCCCAACAGCCGCTATTCGAGCTATGCCCAGTGCGAGTTCGAAGTGCGCGAGGTGGAAAACCTGTTCCGGCGGGAGAATATTCCGCACATCAATTCCACGCATTTTTCCGTGGAAGAGATTTCGGCGAAGATCCTGGTGGAGAAAGGGGTGGAGCGGCGGTTCAAATAAATCCCAGGCACATCTTGAAACCTGTGGGAGCGGGCTTGCTCGCGAAAGCGGTGTGTCAGACAACATCAATGTTGACTGCTCCGCCGTCTTCGCGAGCAAGCCCGCTCCCACAGGGGTTGCGGTGTTTGGTGGATCAGAGCTTCAACCGCTTGACCAACACCTGCCCCACCTCCAGCGCCGACGCCGGGTTCTGGCCGGTGATCAACTCCCGGTCCATGACCACATGGGGCATCCATGGCGATGTGTTGCTGCTGTAGTGCCCACCGGCCTGCTCCAACGCGGTTTGTGGATAGAACTTCATGCTCCCGCCGCCCAGAAGCCCCTTGGCCAGTTCTTCTTCCTGATTGCTGATCACCGTCATCTTGTACCCGGCGTAGATCCAGTCGGCCTTGGCCGAGGCCTGGCCTTTGGCGGCCAACTGGTCGACGAAGCCCCTGGCATCGGGCAGGGTCGACAGCAGCGCTATCGGCCCGTGGCAGACCAGCGCGGTGGTCTTGCCCTTGTCATGAAAATGCGTCAGCACCCGTCCCAGCGGTGCGCTGGTCAGCAAATCCTGCATCGGCGCGTGCCCGCCGGGGATGTACAGGGCGTCGAACCGCCCCAGGCCGATCTGCTCGACACGGGCCAGGCTGATCACCGGTGAGTCCTTGGCCGAGGTGATGTTCAACTGCGCCAGCAACGCCTGGTAGCGCTCCAGCTCCGCCGAGTCATTGTTGAAGTACATCTTGTCCACCGAGGAACGGTCCAGCGTCGGCGCCTTGCCCTCGGGCGTTGCGAACGTCACCTGGTGACCCGCCTCCAGCAACAGTTTCACCGGTTGCAGCAATTCGTTGAGGTAAAAACCGGTGGAGAAGACCTGGCCATTTTTCAGATCCAGATGATCGGCGTCCGACAGGACCACCAGCACGTTATCGGCATGGGCCGCGACGCTGATGCCTGCCAGAACGACAGACGTTGCCAGGGTAGTGAGCTTTTTCATGATGACTCCAGAACGCTTCGATAAAAGATGGCTCACTGTATTGATGCGCTTACCGGCGATAAACTGGCCGCCCGGAACATCACCTGGCCTCTGGAGGCAACAATGGCCCGTCGTTTCGATCATCTGGCGGACGTGGAAGCCTTCGTCACGGTCGTGGAAAAAGGCACCCTCAGCGCCGGCGCCGTGGCGCTGGGGACCACGCCTTCGGTCCTGAGCCGCGCCATCTCCCGCCTCGAAGCCCGGCTTGGGGTGCAATTGTTGCGACGCACGACCCGGCGGCTGAACCTGACCGATGCCGGCACGTTGTACCTGGAACAGTCGCGCTCGGCCTTTGCCCTGATTGACGATGCCGAGCGGCGGATCCAGGGCCAGGACGGTGTCCTGACCGGTCGCGTACGCCTGAGCGTGCCGACTACCTACGGTCATTACCGCCTGCCGTCGCTGCTGTCGCGTTTCGCCCAGGCGTGCCCGCAAGTGCGGGTCGAGCTGAGCATCACCAACCGCAATGTCGACCTGGTGGCCGAGGGGTATGACCTGGCGATCCGCCTCGGGCCATTGCCGGACAGCGGGCTGGTCGGCCGCAAGCTCGAAGACGCCCGCCTTTGCCTGGTGGCCGCGCCGCACTACCTGGCACGCGCCGGAATGCCCCGGCACGTCGATGAACTGGCTGCACACGCCTGCCTGCCCTTCGTGATGCCCAGCAGCGGACGCATCGCCCCCTGGCTGTTTCGCGAAAATCATCAAGATCGGGAATGGCTGCCGGTGGGCAATGTGCAGGTGTCCGACGATGTATTGGGCATCGTGTCCCTGGCCCAGGCCGGGATGGGGATCTGCCAGACCTATGAATTCATTGTCCGGGAGCGAATCGAGCGCGGGGAACTGGTGGCTTTGCTGGAAGACTTCGGCGGACGCAGCCGGCCGTTTTCAGTGATCTACCCGCCGCACCGACAACTGCCGGCGGCGGCACGGGCGTTGATTGATTTTTTGATGGGTGAATCTTGAACACACGCAACATGTGGGAGCGGGCTTGCTCGCGAAAGCGGCGTGTCAGGCAATAACTGGCTAACTGACAGACCGCCTTCGCGAGCAAGCCCGCTCCCACAAAAAGCATCCCATATCGGCTTTAGTTAAGCACTGCCGCCTGCTCTTCCATCTTCTTGCGCAGGCTCAGCGGGCGCATGTCGGTCCAGACTTCTTCGATATAGGCCAGGCACTCCTTCTTGAACCCGCTTTTGCCGACGGTACGCCAGCCTTCGGGCACGGCCTTGTAGTCCGGCCAGATCGAATACTGTTCTTCGTGGTTGACCACGACCTGAAAGACGATGTCCTCGCGGTCGAATACTGAAGTCATGGGTGTCTCTCCATCTTTGCTCGAGGTTCGCTGCGGCGCATGCGCAGCCAGGATATGAAAGGAACGTACGGGGCCGGGTGAAAATTAGGCCGCGGCAACCGCCGCCTGCAGGGCTCGCCCGAAAATTTCGGCGACCCGGTCGATTTCCGCCCTTGTGATAATCAGCGGCGGCAGGAACCGCACCACGCCGCCCTGCCGGCCACCCAGCTCAAGGATCAGCCCGCGCTTGAGGCATTCACGTTGCAGCCGTGGCGCCAGCCATGCGTGCACCGGCGGATGGCCCAGGGCGTCGGGTTTACCCGCTGGGTCCACCAGTTCGACGCCGAGCATCAACCCGCGACCGCGGATATCGCCCAGTTGTGGGAAGTCTCGCTGCAGGATGCGCAAGTGCTCGCTCAAGCGTTCGCCCATGGCGGCGGCGTGGGCCGGCAAGTCGTGCTCCTGCAGATAGCGCATCACTGCGGAACCGGCGGCCATGGCCATCTGATTGCCACGGAAGGTCCCGGCGTGAGCACCCGGCAGCCAGGTGTCGAGCCAATCGCGATAAACCACCACCGCCAGCGGCAGGCTGCCACCGATGGCCTTGGACAGCACGACCACGTCCGGGATGATCCCGGCGTGCTCGAACGCAAACATCTTGCCGGTCCGGCCGAAGCCGCTCTGGATTTCGTCGACGATCAACGCCACCCCCGCCTGCTCGGTGATCCGCCGCAAACCGCGCAGCCAGTCCAGGTCGGCAGGAATGACCCCACCCTCGCCCTGCACCACTTCGACGATGACGGCTGCCGGCAATTGCACACCGGCCTCGGGGTCATTCAACAGGTTTTCCAGGTAATGCAGATTGGCCTTCACGCCCGCCACACCGCCCAGCCCGAACGGGCAGCGGTAATCGTAGGGGTATGGCATGAACTGCACGCCGCTGCTGAGCAAGGCGCCCAAGGGTTTCTTCGGCCCCAGGCTGCCCATCAGGCTCAACGCCCCTTGGCTCATGCCGTGATAACCGCCCTGGAACGACAGCACGGTGCTGCGGCCGGTGGCGGTGCGCACCAGCTTGAGGGCCGCTTCCACCGCATCGGTACCGGTGGGGCCGCAGAACTGGATCTTCGCCTGGGCGGCCAGCTCTGCCGGCAACAAGCCGAACAGGTCCTGGACGAAGCGGTCCTTGACCGGCGTGGTCAGGTCCAGGGTATGCAAGGGCAGCTCATCGGCCAGCACCCGCTGGATCGCTTCGATCACCACCGGATGGTTATGCCCCAGCGCCAGTGTGCCAGCGCCGGCCAGGCAATCGATGAAGGTGCGCCCCTCGACGTCCTCGACATACAGCCCCTTGGCACGCTTGAGGGCCAGGGGAATCCGCCGTGGGTAGCTGCGGGCATTGGACTCCTGCCGACTCTGGCGGGCCAGCAGCGGCGACTCATTGAACTGGTAGAGCGTCTCGGCCGGCGCAGGACTGACCCGGGCCGGCTGTGCTTCGATAAGACTGTTGGCGACTGACATCCCTCGACCCCGCAATACACTGAAGTAATGACCCAACGACACACCGCACAGGTGCATCTCCGGTCGGAGCGCACATGCAGGTTTCCTGTTGTGGAAACGCATCAGCAATGCAGGGATTTACTCTCGGGCAGAACTTTCTCCGTCAGCGCGATCAGTGGTTTGTCCTTGAAGCCTGTGGGAGCAAAGCTTGCTCGCGATGCAGGCACCTCGGTCTGACTAGCGGCCAAGGTGATGCCATCGCGAGCAAGCTTTGCTCCCACAGAGGTATCAACCAGGCTGGTTATTCCATAGCCCGATCTCAGGCCGATTCCGGCAACGGATAAAAACTGAAATATTGCTGCAATGCGCTGATCAGTTGCCCGTACTCCGGCGGCGCCCATTTCAGGCTGAAACCGGCGTCGAAATGCTGCGGCGTCACGTCTTCGCGGCACCACAGGCAATTGGCCCTGAGCACAATGTTCTGCTGCGGTCCCTCATCGGCAGGGATTTTCAGGAGCAGGTCAAAGTCCGCGCCGACCATCAACGGTAAATGGCTGATCAGCATCAGGCCATCTGCAGAAACGTTGCCCAAAAAACCGATGGGCTTGCCGTTGACGCCATTGAACACTCTCAGGAAACACGGCAGCTGATGCCGTTCGATTCGCCGTTTTTTGTACATGTCCTGTATCGCTTTTTGAACGACCCCGAATCGGGGCAACCTAATACTTCGGAACGAGCACACGTCAGCTCGCTCTCCCCGATCCCGGTGCCAGACGCTCGCAAGCGTTCAGGCCCTAGTGCTGCCGGTCACAGGTGCCGCTTGAAGTTAGAGATTTAGCTCTAATGACGATTTGTACAAATATAGCTCAAGGTGGTGTGGCGGCCAGTCCTTGCGCAAACCTTTCATAAACAAAAACACGCCAGGCGCTTGTGGCCGGGGATCGCCCCGGCCAATGGCTTGGTGAGCCTGTCAGGACGCCGACGGGCGGATCGCCGACGCGCTGCGGGTCGGGTAATGGCCCAGGCTCTGCAGGGTCTCGAGCCGAGCGCGGGCGCGGAAGGCGTATTCACTGTTAGGGTATTGCACGATGATGAACTGGTAGGTCTGCGCCGCATCGACAAACAGCTTCTGCCGTTCCAGGCACTGGCCGCGCAGCATCGAGACTTCCGGCTGCATATAGCGGCGGGCACGGCTGGCGCGGTCGACCTGGGACAGTTCGAGCATGACCTGCTCGCAATTGCCGCGTTCATAGGCCTTGTAGGCCAGGTTCATGTGATGGTTCATCGACCAACGGGTGCAGCCCGTGACGCTCAGGGCCAGGGCAACAAAAAGCACGAATCGCATGGGAGGTTCTCCTGTCTTGAGCTCTGTATCGACCTGGCTGGGAAAATCTTCAGCCTGAAAATGGACCGGACGCTGTCCCTCTGGCAAGGGGAATGATGAGCTATGGGAACTGGATGGGAATGATGGCCTGGGGAGCAGAGATGTGAATGAAGACCTGTGGGAGCAAGGCTTGCCCGCGATGGCACACTCGAGATCGCCATCGCGAGCAAGCTATGCTCCCACAGATCATCCACCACACCAGCAAGCCTTGCTCCCACAGATCATTCCAGCTCACCACCAAGCTGTACTTGAAAGCTCATCCAAGGCGCAAAAATTTTCAGGAATGTTCATTTCGAAAAACAAACGAAAAAGTAGTGCATATGAACAATGACTACACCCAAAGAGCATAGTAGCCTTCGCTGGCGCTTGAACTTGAGGAGTCTTGCATGTCCGTCCGTCGCACCAAAATCGTCGCTACCCTTGGCCCGGCCAGTAATTCGCCGGAAGTTCTCGAACAGCTGATTCTGGCTGGCCTGGACGTTGCCCGCCTGAATTTCTCCCACGGTACCCCCGACGAGCACAAGGCTCGTGCCAAGCTGGTGCGCGACCTCGCCGCCAAGCACGGCCGCTTCGTTGCCCTGCTGGGTGACCTGCAAGGCCCGAAGATCCGTATCGCCAAATTCGCCAACAAGCGCATCGAGCTGAAGATCGGTGACGCCTTCACCTTCTCCACCAGCCATCCGCTGACCGAAGGCAACCAGCAAGTGGTCGGCATCGACTACCCGGACCTGGTCAAGGACTGCGGCGTGGGCGACGAGCTGCTGCTCGACGACGGTCGCGTGGTGATGCGCGTCGAAACCGCCACCGCCACTGAACTGCACTGCGTCGTGACCATCGGCGGCCCGCTGTCGGACCACAAAGGCATCAACCGTCGCGGCGGTGGCCTGACCGCACCGGCCCTGACCGAAAAAGACAAGGCCGACATCAAGCTGGCCGCGGAAATGGAAGTCGACTACCTGGCCGTGTCCTTCCCACGTGACGCCGCCGATATGGAATACGCCCGTCAACTGCGCGACGAAGCCGGCGGTACTGCCTGGCTGGTGGCCAAGATCGAACGCGCCGAAGCGGTGGCCGACGACGAAACCCTCGATGGCCTGATCAAGGCATCCGACGCCGTGATGGTGGCCCGTGGTGACCTGGGCGTGGAAATCGGCGACGCCGAGCTGGTGGGCATCCAGAAGAAGATCATCCTGCACGCACGCCGCCACAACAAAGCGGTGATCGTCGCGACCCAGATGATGGAGTCGATGATCCAGAACCCGATGCCGACCCGCGCCGAAGTGTCCGACGTAGCCAACGCCGTACTCGACTACACCGACGCCGTGATGCTCTCGGCCGAAAGCGCCGCCGGCCTCTACCCGCTCGAAGCGGTGCAGGCCATGGCACGCATCTGCATCGGCGCTGAAAAGCACCCGACCAGCAAGACCTCCAGCCACCGCATCGGCAAGACCTTCGAGCGTTGCGACGAGAGCATCGCCCTGGCGACGATGTACACCGCCAACCACTTCCCGGGCGTGAAGGCGATCATCGCCCTGACCGAAAGTGGCTACACGCCGCTGATCATGTCGCGCATCCGTTCCTCGGTGCCGATCTACGCGTTCTCCCCGCACCGCGAAACCCAGGCGCGCGCGTCGATGTTCCGTGGTGTCTACACCGTGCCGTTCGACCCGGCCGCCCTGCAACCGGGCGAAGTCAGCCAGGCGGCGGTGGATGAACTGGTCAAGCGCGGCGTGGTGCAGACCGGCGACTGGGTCATCCTGACCAAGGGCGACAGCTACCACACCATCGGCGGCACCAACGGGATGAAAATCCTGCACGTTGGCGACCCGATGGTCTGAGTGACCGAGCGCTGAAAAACAAAAGCCCTGCCATGTGAATGGCGGGGCTTTTTGGTTTTTGCCTGCAAGAAATGTGGCACTTGGACTGGCCCCATCGCGAGCAAGCTTTGCTCCCACAGTTCGGCCGGCGTACACATCTCACCTGTGGGAGCGGGCTTGCTCGCGAAGGCGTCGGCCCATTCAAAATGGATGCAAGCTGACCCACCGCTTTCGCGAGCAAGCCCGCTCCCACAGGGGTTTTGTGTTGAACACATTATTCGTGAACACCACAGACCTACTGTGGGAGCAAAGCTTGCTCGCGATGGGGCCAGTCCAGGCGCTGCAAAACCCAATGCCTGTTGATAAACCCCGACAACGCGGCTACCTGCCTGCCCTCTTCTTCAATCACCTTGCGCAACTGTTCCCGGTCTGGAAACGCTCAACCACGGGGCAGGAAGACGTCGGCCAGCAGTTGATTGCGCGGCAAGCCGGCCAGGTACAAGCGCTTGGCAAAGGCCTCGACCCGGTCGGGATGGCCGCAGAGCAAGGCTTGGGTTTGCCGCGAAACAAGCCGCAGTTGCGCCAAGGCGGACGGCGCCTCGGCTGCGCTCAGCAGCTCCACGGTGAGGTTTTGATGCTTGGCCGCCAGCGCCGCCAGGGGTTTGGCCAGGTAATGCCCGGTCGCATCATGGGCCACGTGAATAAGGCGAATCGCGCCTTGATGCTGCTGGCGCAACGCTTCGCGCAGCAAGCCAAACAACGGCGCCAGGCCGGTGCCGGCGGCGAGCAGCCACAGCGGCCTGTCGTGCCAGTCGGGGTCGTAATGCAGGGCACCGCCGCGCAACTCGCCCAGGCGGATCGGATCACCGGCCTTCATCTGCCGGGCCGCATCAATGAATTGGCCGGGCTCGCGGCAATCGAGGTGGAACTCCAGGAACCGGTCTTCCTCGGGCAGGCTCGCCAGGGAATACGGCCGGGCCACGTCACCAGCCCACAGCACCAGGTGCTGCCCGGCCTGATAACGCAGCAACCGCTCGGGGGTGATGCGCAAGCGCAGCACCTCGCCACCGAGCCAATCCACCGCGGCTACGTGAGCAGCCTGGCCGTCGCGTTGGGGGTCGAAGGTGTGGATCTGCACATCCTCGACCACCTGGCATTGGCAGGCCAGCCGCCAGCCCTGGTCGCGTTGCACCGGGTTCAAGGCGTCGGGACGACTGTCGCGCACATCACCGCCCACACACTGCACCAGGCACGCGTGGCAGCTGCCGGCGCGACAACTGTAGGGCACCGCCACACCGGCGCCGTTCAACACGTCCAGCAGGTTACTGCCCGCCGCCACCGTCCATTGCCGACCGGCGACTGTCAGTTCAGGCATCGACGTTCTCCCAGGCGGCGGCGCACCGATTGCGGCCGTCTCGCTTGGCACGGTACAGGGCCTGGTCGGCACGCTGCAACGCGTTGTCCAGGTCATCGCCCATTTCCAGCATCGTCATGCCCGCCGACAAGCTGAGGGCGCCGACCTGCAGGCCGATCAGCTCGACTTCAGTGAACGCCAGCCGCAGCCGCTCGCAGCAGGCAGTCAGGCGCTGGGGGTCACAAGCAGGCAGCAGCATGACGAATTCCTCGCCGCCATAACGGGCCAATACATCGCCCTCGCGCAGACACGCCGTGGCGACCGCGGCAAATGCCTGCAGCACCTGGTCGCCAGCAGCGTGGCCGTGCAGGTCGTTGATGCGCTTGAAATGGTCGAGATCGATCAGGGCCAGGCCATGGGCGATGCCGGGCCTGAGGGTGTTGAGTTCGCGCGAAGCGAGGCGCAGGAAGTGCCGGCGATTGAACAGCCCGGTCAGCTCATCGGTGGCCACCAGGTCTTCGAGCTGGCGCATCATCCCGCGCAAGGTGTCCTGGTGCGCCTGCAGGGCAAACCGCCGCTGGCGCATGCGCTGGCGTGAGGTCTGGACGTAGCGGGCGTAGAACACCAGCCACACCAGCACGAGAAACAGCACGGCCACCTGCAACCCGGCCAAGGTGGGATCGGGAAGTCGGAAGAAGTAACCGTCCCACAGGGTAATAGCGGTGAAGCTGATAAACACCAGCGTCGCGCAGCGCACAAAGGCCCGGCGTGACAGGTGAAACAGCCCGAACAGCAGGATCAATACATAAAACACCAGGAACACGCCCCGAGCCTGGTCCAGATGCGCCATCATCCAGGTTTGCCAGCCCAGGCCGATCAACACCTGCGCTTCGGTAAGGCTGGGGTCGGCGAAGCGCAGGTTACGGTCGGTGATAAACAGCGCGAACAGTCCGGCCTGGCACAGCACCACCAACACGCTGCCGATGATGACATCGCGCAACGAATCGAGGTAATGACCACTGAAAAATGCCAGCCACAACAAAACCAGTGCCAGCGCGTACGTCGCGGCCGCCAAAGCGAAGCGTTTCAGCAAAAGACGTTGAATGGCGTTATGGGTCAATCGTTGACTCACCATGGGAAAGGAAACTGACAGGAGGCGTCCTACGCTACAGGCCAGACGCCACTTTAGTGGCGTGTAGGACAAATGACCATTCAATTCTGGAGCAGAAAAATGGCGTCAAAGCAATGGCCTAGATTGACGCAGTGGTTTGAGGCCTGACACATAGCCTGCACATCGCCCTGTTGGGCTGTGGGAGCAAGGTTTCTGTGGGAACAAAGCTTCTGTGGGAGCAAAGCTTGCTCGCGATGCAGGCGCCTCGATTCCCCGGGAGACCGCGTTGTCTTCATCGCGGGCAAGCCTTGCTCCCACAGAAGCCTTGCCCCCACAGAAGCTTTGCTCCCACAGCCTTGCTCTCACAGCTCGCTCCCACAGGGGGCCGGCCTGCGATATACTGCCGCGCCTTTTTAGCGTCGCGCCAGCATGCCCGGCGTGCCTTATAGAGGTGCCGTCCGTCGACCGATGCACCCAAGCGGCCGGCACCTTATTGAATGTTCCCGTCTTTAGAGAGGAGCGCGACTCATGACCGTGATCAAGCAAGATGACCTGATACAGAGCGTTGCTGACGCTTTGCAGTTCATTTCCTACTACCACCCCGTGGATTTCATCCAGGCGATGCACGAGGCCTATCTGCGCGAAGAATCGCCGGCAGCCCGTGACTCCATGGCGCAGATCCTGATCAACTCGCGCATGTGCGCCACCGGCCATCGGCCGATCTGCCAGGACACCGGCATCGTGACCGTGTTCGTGCGCGTGGGCATGGACGTGCGTTGGGATGGCGCGACCATGAGCCTGGACGACATGATCAACGAGGGCGTGCGTCGCGCCTACAACCTGCCGGAAAACGTCCTGCGTGCCTCCATCCTCGCCGACCCGGCAGGCGCACGCAAAAACACCAAGGACAACACCCCGGCGGTCATCCACTACTCCATCGTCCCGGGCAACACCGTGGAAGTGGACGTGGCGGCCAAGGGCGGCGGCTCCGAGAACAAGTCGAAGATGGCGATGCTCAACCCGTCCGACTCCATCGTTGACTGGGTGTTGAAAACCGTTCCGACCATGGGCGCCGGCTGGTGCCCACCGGGCATGCTCGGCATCGGCATCGGCGGCACCGCCGAGAAAGCCGCGGTCATGGCCAAGGAAGTGTTGATGGAATCCATCGACATCCACGAGCTCAAGGCTCGCGGCCCGCAGAACCGTATCGAAGAGATGCGCCTGGAGCTGTTCGAGAAGGTCAACCAACTGGGCATCGGCGCCCAGGGCCTGGGTGGCCTGACCACCGTGCTCGACGTGAAGATCATGGACTACCCGACCCACGCCGCCTCCCTGCCGGTGTGCATGATCCCCAACTGCGCCGCCACCCGTCACGCCCACTTCGTGCTGGACGGCACTGGCCCGGCGTCGCTGGAAGCGCCACCGTTGGACGCCTACCCGGAAATCGTCTGGGAAGCCGGCCCGTCGGCCCGTCGCGTCAACCTCGACACCCTGACCCCGGAAGACGTGCAGAGCTGGAAACCGGGCGAAACCGTGCTGCTCAACGGCAAGATGCTCACCGGCCGCGATGCCGCGCACAAGCGCATGGTCGAGATGCTGAACAAGGGTGAAACCTTGCCGGTGGACCTCAAGGGCCGCTTCATCTACTACGTCGGCCCGGTCGACCCGGTAGGCGAAGAAGTCGTCGGCCCAGCCGGCCCGACCACCGCCACGCGGATGGACAAGTTCACCCGCCAGATCCTCGAGCAGACCGGCCTGTTGGGCATGATCGGCAAATCCGAGCGCGGCCCAACCGCCATCGAAGCGATCAAGGACAACAAGGCTGTCTACCTGATGGCCGTCGGCGGCGCCGCTTACCTGGTGGCCCAGGCGATCAAGAAATCCAAGGTCCTGGCGTTCGCCGAACTGGGGATGGAAGCGATCTACGAGTTCGAGGTCAAGGACATGCCGGTGACCGTTGCGGTCGATAGCAAAGGCGAGTCGGTACACATCACCGGTCCTGCCATCTGGCAGAAGAAGATCAGTGACAGCCTGGCGGTCGAAGTGCAGTAACAGGCATTTTGGCGCGGTGAAAAAGGCCGGTGGGGCGACAAGCCCACCGGCCTTTTTTTATGCAGGCACCAAAGCCATACCTACACAACCCTGTGGCGAGGGAGCTTGCTCCCGCTGGGCTGCGTAGCAGCCCCAAACCAGTCAACCCAGTACTCCAGGAAAAATCGGCCGACTGGTTTTACGACTGCTGCGCAGCCGAGCGGGAGCAAGCTCCCTCGCCACGATGGTTTATATCCAGCATTCAAGTAACTGCCCCACCGCCAATTCCCTGTGGGAGCGGGCTTGCTCGCGAAAGCGGTGGGCCAGCCGACATCAATGTTGAATGTGCCGGCTTCTTCGCGAGCAAGCCCGCTCCCACAGGATCTGCGGCAGGCTCGAAGTACATGATCGCTTGACGCAACCGCCATGCTATCGTGCCCGCCCGACTTTCCACTGGTTTACGCCAGCATGCTGCCGACTCCCCGTACCTTGCGTCTGTCGTTGTACACCTTGCTGATCCTCATCGGCGCGGCCGTTGCCGCCACCCTCGCCGTGCGCCATGCCGAACGTGCGGCCCTGGAGGAAGACGCCGGTCGTGCCAACCAGCAGTTGGCGCTGTACGCCACTTCGCTGCACACCCTGATCGAACGCTACCGCGCCCTGCCCGTCGTGCTGGCGCTGGACCCGGAGTTGCGCTCGGCCCTCAAGGGGCCGGTCAGCGCGGCGCAGCAGGACGCGTTGAACCGCAAGCTGGAACAGATCAACGGCGCCGCCCAGTCATCCACCCTGGAATTGCTCGACCACACCGGCCTGGCCGTCGCGGCCAGCAACTGGCGCCTGCCCAGCAGCTATGTCGGGCACAACTATGGCTTTCGTCCGTATTTCCTCCAGACCCGCACCCAGGGCACCGGGCGTTTTTATGCGGTGGGCGTGACCAGCGGCATCCCGGGGTACTTTCTCTCCAGCGCCGTGACGGGCGACAACGGCGAGTTCCTCGGCGCGATGGTGGTCAAGCTGGAATTTCCGGAGCTTGAGCGCGAATGGCGCCAGGGCAGCGACACGCTGTTGGTCAGCGACGCCCGGGGCATCATCTTCATCGCCAACCGCCCGGGCTGGCGTTATCGCCACTTGCAGCCGCTGAGCGACAGCGACCGCGCCGAGCTCAAGGCCACCCGTCAGTACGACAAACAACCGTTGCAACCGCTGGCCTATGAAGCGCTGCGACGCTTCGACGACAATAGCCATCTGGCCCGGGTCGAGACCCCCGATGGCTCGGCGGACTACCTGTGGAAATCCTTGCCGCTGACCGCCGAAGGCTGGACGCTGCACTTGCTGCGCCGTCCGCAGATTGCCTTCGAAGACCGACGTAATGCCGGGCTCGCGGCTGCCGGGTCGTGGCTGGCGCTGGTGTTCCTGCTGCTGTTTCTCAACCAGCGCTGGCGCCTGGCAAAATTGCGCCAGCGCAGCCGCGAAGAGCTTGAACGGTTGGTCGAAGAACGTACCCGGGATCTGCGCACGGCCCAGGACGGCCTGGTGCAATCGGCCAAGCTGGCAGCACTGGGGCAGATGTCGGCGGCACTGGCCCATGAAATCAACCAGCCCTTGACCGCCCAGCGCATGCAATTGGCGACCCTGCGCTTGCTGCTCGATCACGGGCGGGTCGATGACGCCTACAAGGCCCTCAAGCCGGTGGACGACATGCTGACGCGCATGGCCGCCCTCACCGGCCACCTGAAGACCTTTGCCCGCAAAAGCCCCAGCGGCCTGCGCGAACGCCTCGACCTGGCGGCGGTGGTCGACCAGGCGCTGCAATTGCTGGACACACGCCTGCGCGACGAACAGATCAGCACCGTGCTGCACGTGACTCGACCGGCCTGGGTGCGCGGCGATGCGATCCGCCTCGAACAGGTGTTGATCAACCTGCTGCGCAACGCCCTCGACGCCATGGCCGACCAACCCCTCAAGCGCCTGGAAGTGCGCCTGGAAGCCGATGAGCAATTGTGGCGCCTGACCGTCAGTGACAGCGGCACCGGTATCGCCGAGGAACACCTGGCCCAGGTGTTCGATCCGTTTTTCACCACCAAGGCGGTGGGCGACGGCCTGGGCCTGGGGCTGGCGGTTTCGTTTGCAATCATCCATGAATCCGGTGGACGGCTGACGGCGGACAACCATGAGCACGGCGCGGTATTCTGCGTGACCTTGCCCATTGATCAGGAGCCGCAACTGCATGCTTGATTCAGTCATGGTTGTGGATGACGAAGGCAGCATTCGCAGTGCCGTCGAGCAGTGGTTGAGCCTGTCGGGGTTCCAGGTGCAGCTGTTCAGCCGCGCCGATGAATGCCTGGCCCGGTTGCCGGAGCATTTCCCCGGGGTAATCCTCAGCGATGTGCGCATGCCCGGCCTCAGCGGCCTGGAGTTGTTGGCCGAAGTGCGCCGCCGCGATCCCGACCTGCCGGTGATTCTGTTGACCGGCCACGGCGACGTGCCGATGGCCGTGGAAGCCATGCGCGACGGTGCCTACGACTTCCTGGAAAAACCCTTCAGCCCCGAAGCCCTGCTCGGCAGCCTGCGCCGGGCCCTGGACAAGCGCACCCTGGTCCTGGAAAACCGTCGCCTGCATGAACAGGCCGACGCCCGGACCCGTCTCGATGGGACGCTGCTGGGGGTTTCCCGTGCGTTGCAAAACCTGCGGCGCCAAGTGCTGGACCTCGCCGCACTGCCAGTCAACGTGTTGATCCGCGGCGAAACCGGCAGCGGCAAGGAACTGGTCGCCCGTTGCCTGCACGACTTCGGCCCGAGGGCGAGCAAACCCTTCGTCGCGCTGAACTGCGCAGCCATTCCCGAAGCGCTGTTCGAGGCGGAGCTGTTCGGCCATGAAAGCGGCGCCTTCACCGGCGCCCAGGGCAAGCGCATCGGCAAGCTCGAATACGCCGACGGCGGCACGCTGTTTCTCGACGAAATCGAGAGCATGCCCCTGGCCCAGCAGGTCAAGTTGTTGCGGGTGTTGCAGGAACAGAAGCTCGAACGCCTGGGCTCCAACCAGAGCATCCAGGTGGACCTGCGCATCATCGCCGCCACCAAGCCCGACCTGTTGGACGAAGCCCGGGCCGGGCGTTTCCGTGAAGACCTGGCCTATCGCCTGAACATCGCCGAGCTGCGCCTGCCGCCGCTGCGAGAACGGCGCGAGGACATTCCCTTGCTGTTCGAACACTTCACCCACAGTGCGGCCGAACGCTTGGGCCGCTCCGCCGCGCCCCTGAGCGGCCCGCAGTTGAGCCACCTGCTCAGCCACGACTGGCCGGGCAACGTGCGGGAACTGGCCAATGTCGCCGAACGCCAGGTGTTGGGGCTCGACCAACTGCCCGCCCTGGAGACGGAGCCGGGCCAGTCCCTCGCGGCCCAGCAGGAAGCCTTCGAAGCCCAATGCCTGCGCGCCGCCCTGACTCGGCACAAAGGTGATGTGAAAGCCGTGCTCGAAGAACTGCAACTGCCGCGCCGCACCTTCAATGAAAAGATGCAGCGGCATGGGTTGAGTCGGGAGATGTTTTTGTAGGGCCGCGAATTTTGCGGCCGATCGTTCCCACGCTCTGCGTGGGAACGCCGCTACGGACGCTCCGCGTTCGGCTTCTAGGGACGCGGAGCGTCCCAGGCTGCATTCCCACGCAGAGCGTGGGAACGATCCTCTTGCATAAGCGGATTCCCGCCCACACCCCCAGCCACAATGAGCGGAGTTCCGCTCACGCAACACCACAACCCCCTCTAAACCAGCCTTCTGCCACCTGGCACAGCTCCTGCTATAGCCCTGTCAGGCTGCGTCCACACGCGCTCCACAAAAACAATTAAACGAAGGATCCTTCAATGGACAACTCCAACGCCCTGCCCCTTGGGTCGGCTGCCGTGCCCGCCCGTGAAAGAACCACCGCCAGCCGCATCAAGTCGATCTTCAGCGGCTCGGTCGGCAACATGGTCGAGTGGTATGACTGGTACGTCTACGCCGCGTTCTCGTTGTACTTCGCCAAAGCCTTCTTCCCCAAGGGCGACACCACCGCCCAATTGCTCAACACCGCCGCGATCTTCGCCGTAGGCTTCCTGATGCGCCCGATCGGCGGGTGGTTGATGGGCCTGTACGCCGACCGTGCCGGTCGCAAACGTGCGTTGATGGCCTCGGTGTACCTGATGTGCTTCGGCTCGCTGATCATCGCCTTGAGCCCGAGCTACGAAACCATCGGCGTCGGCGCACCGATCCTGCTGGTGTTTGCCCGCCTGCTCCAAGGCCTGTCGGTGGGTGGCGAGTACGGCACCTCGGCGACCTACCTGAGCGAGATGGCGACCAAGGAACGTCGCGGCTTCTTCTCCAGCTTCCAGTACGTGACCCTGATCTCCGGCCAGCTCATCGCCCTGGGCGTGTTGATCGTGCTGCAACAGACCCTCACCACCGAACAACTGTATGCCTGGGGCTGGCGCATCCCGTTCGCCATCGGCGCGCTGTGTGCGGTGGTGGCGCTGTACCTGCGACGCGGCATGGAAGAAACCGAGTCGTTCACCAAGAAGGAAAAAGCCAAGGAAAGCGCGATGCGCACCTTGATGCGCCATCCAAAAGAGCTGATGACTGTGGTCGGCCTGACCATGGGCGGCACCCTGGCCTTCTACACCTACACCACCTACATGCAGAAATACCTGGTGAACACGGTCGGCATGAGCATCTCCGACTCCACCACTATTTCCGCCGCCACGCTGTTCCTGTTCATGTGCCTGCAACCGGTGATCGGCGGGCTGTCGGACAAGATTGGCCGCCGGCCGATCCTGATTGCCTTCGGCATCCTCGGCACCCTGTTCACCGTGCCGATCCTCACCACCCTGCACACCATCCAGACCTGGTGGGGCGCGTTCTTCCTGATCATGGCCGCGCTGATCATCGTCAGCGGCTACACCTCGATCAACGCCGTGGTGAAAGCCGAGCTGTTCCCCACCGAAATCCGCGCCCTGGGCGTCGGCCTGCCCTACGCACTGACTGTGTCGATCTTCGGCGGCACCGCTGAATACATCGCCCTGTGGTTCAAGAGCATCGGCATGGAAACTGGCTACTACTGGTACGTAACGGCGTGCATCGCCGTGTCGCTGCTGGTGTACATCACCATGAAAGACACCCGCAAACACTCGCGGATCGTTACCGACTGACAGCCACGTCGGACAAACAGAAAGGGGCGCACCTGAACAGGTTCGCCCCTTTTTTTCGCTCCCGGTCTAAAGATTTATCCGACATTAATCTCTGGTTAATGCCCGTCTTCCATCCTCACGCTCAACAGAACGCCATTCGATACGCCGGTAATGGGCCTCATTGACCGTTCTGCGGCAACGCGACATAGATCGATTTAATCGATAGCTTTAAGCATTTATTTGCGCTTTTTAATCAAATTAACGAGCGTAATATGAACTCCACACCCAAGGCGCCTAACGCCAAACATTCTGGAGCACGACCATGAAAACCAAACTTATCATCGCCCTGACCCTGTCCGTACTGGCCGCCAACACCTTCGCTGCCGACGGTTTCGACCGCACCAGCTCGGCCATCGCCGCCGACGGTTATGACCGTACTAGCGCTGCCACTGTTGCGGCTGATGGCTTCGACCGCACTAACGGCGCCACCGTCGCTGAAGATGGCTTCGATCGCACTGGCGGCGCTACCGTTGCTGAAGATGGTTTCGATCGCACTAACACTGCTGCCATCAGCTAATCCGATAACGACACCCTTACAGCCCGGCTTCGGCCGGGCTTAGTTATTTATGGAACATGGAAAAAGGAAGACCGCCGCTGGTTCTGTTGTCGCCACTCATCAGATTGTGGGAGCGGGCTTGCTCGCGAAGACAGTGTGTCAGTCGACATCTATGTATCTGTACCACCGCATTCGCGAGCAAGCCCGCTCCCACAGGGCCCCAAGGTGCTGACAAAAACAGTGAGGCCCTGCACTATCTCAAAATCCCTCGAAACTCCACTGCAGGACCTTCTTCAGCCATGCCCGATGACATCCATTTCTACGAACCCGCCAACGGCCACGGCCTGCCCCATGACCCGTTCAACGCCATTGTTGGCCCGCGCCCCATCGGCTGGATTTCGTCCCAGGATGCCGAAGGCCGCCTGAACCTGGCGCCCTACAGTTTCTTCAATGCGTTCAACTACATTCCGCCGATCATTGGGTTCTCCAGCGTCGGGCGCAAAGACAGCCTGAACAACATCGAACAGACCGGCGAATTCGCCTGGAACCTGGCCACCCGCCCGCTGGCCGAGCAGATGAACCAGAGCTGCGCGATGGTCGCGCCAGAGGTCAATGAGTTCGAACTGGCGGGTTTGACGACCGCCCCGTCACGGGTGATCCAGGTGCCGCGCGTCGCCGAAAGCCCGGTGTCCTTCGAATGCAAGGTCACGCAGATCATTCAATTGCAACGGGCGGACAAAGGACTGGTGCCGAGCTGGCTGATCCTCGGCGAAGTGGTCGCCGTGCATATCGCCCAGTGGCTGTTGAAGGATGGGGTATACGACACTGCCGCCGCCGAGCCGATCTTGCGCGGTGGCGGGCCGGCGGATTATTTCCAGTTGGGGCCTGAGGCGTTGTTCAAGATGCATCGCCCTCGATAGAAGGTTGCACACTGCACCTTGTGGCAAAGCACTTATCTGTGGGAGCAAGGCTTGCCCGCGATGCAGACACCACGGTTCCCAAGACAGACCGCGTTGCCTGCATCGCGGGCAAGCCTTGCTCCCACAGCGTTAGTCTCATGGGTTCCAGACCAACCCGCCCTCGTCGTCGACACCCTTGAGGTGGGTCAGCTGCAGGGCTGCCGCTTCATCGGCTTTGACGGCGGTCTCGAAGGTCTGCTCTTCAAGGATCTTGTTGAAGCGCGGCGCACCTGAGCCGCCGATGGCCTTGGTGGCAATGGCGGCATGGTAGCCGCCGCCTTCCTTGGGAACGACTGCGGAAACGGCTTCAAAGGTTTCAAAGGCTTTACGTGCCATGTGTTGTGCATCCTGGCGGTGGAAAATGACGCTCATTAAACCTTCAACCAACCCGTTTGTGTACCTGCGCCCGACACCCTTCGGTCGCCTGGGCGGCGGAGACTTCCCAGAAGGTGTGGAAATCCAGGCTGCTCACCACCAGGTCCTGCACCAGCTCGGCGAAAATCGCCATGGCCGGTGAATTGAAGTAGGCGTCCATCGACGGCTGATTGACCCACAGCCCGGACACCAGCCACAAATCAGCGTCGCATTGCGATTGCTGCAAGGCAAAGTGCAAGCAACCGGGAGCCAGGCGCGAGGGCGCGATCAGCGTACTCAGGCGCGCCCCCAGTTGCCTGGAGCAACCGGCACGGGCCCGGACGAAAGCCATGTGGCTGACGGGGATCTGTGTAGTCATGTTCAACCCTCCCAGGTAATCCGTGGTGCAGCCGGGGACAGGCTGCGACAGGATCAAAGGTTAAGCGCCACGACGCCAGCTTCGTTAGTCGGATCCTGCCGACCCATTGCACAATCCTGCGCATCGACGTCACAAAATTCGACACGAACAGGGCTGGAACCGAGGAAGTTGAAACAAAAGGTTTCAAGCAAGTTTCCACAGCATTGCAGCGTCATGGCCCCTTGCGCCGTGCAGGATCAGGCAAGCTTTCAACAGGATGTTGCTACCGCTGCGCCTTGCACAAACATAAGCTTTTGTTCATCGCTCCCTATCGCCTGAGGATCCCGGCATGTCGCCACTCGACCACGCCCACGTCCCGCTGGACACGTACCTGGAACAACAGCGCGCCGAACTGGCGTCGATCATCGACCGCAACACCAGCGAAGACGGCAGCTACGCCACGGCCATCGGCTCGCTGAACCTGTCACGGCACAGCCAGCCGCATAAGTTCGCCCCGGTGTTGGCGCAACCGGCGCTGTGCATCATGGCCCAGGGCAGCAAACAGGTGCGCCTGGCGGATGAGTTCTTCAACTATGACCCGCTCCATTACCTGGTGGTCTCGGTGTCGATGCCGTTGAGTGGTTGCATTGCCGACGTTTCGCCCGAGCAGCCGATCCTGGCCCTGCGCCTGGACATCGACCCGGCGGAAATCACCGCGTTGATCGCCGATGCCGGCCCCTTGGGCGTGCCGACCCGCCCCGCTGGGCGCGGGCTGTACGTCGAACGCCTGGACACGCCGATGCTCGACGCCGTACTGCGCCTGGCGCGGCTGCTCGATACGCCGAAAGACATCGCCATGCTCGCCCCGCTGGTGCGCCGGGAAATCCTCTATCGCCTGTTGCGCAGTCCCCAGGGCTATCGGCTGTACGAAATCGCCATCGCCAACAGCCAGAGCCATCGCATCAGCCAGGCGATCAAATGGCTCAACGGCCATTTCGAACAGCCACTGCGCATCGATGACCTGGCCCGGGAAGTGAACCTCAGCGTCTCGACCCTGCATCACCGCTTCAAGGCCATGACCGCCATGAGCCCGCTGCAATACCAGAAACAACTGCGCCTGCAGGAAGCCCGCCGGCTGATGCTCGCCGAAGGGCTGGAGGCCTCGGCGGCGGGGTATCGGGTGGGTTATGAAAGCCCTTCGCAGTTCAGCCGCGAGTACAGCCGGTTGTTCGGCGCACCGCCGTTGCGGGATCTGGCGCGGTTGCGGATGACCGTTTGACCTGAAGTGTGTGTAGCTTTTTCCGGCCTCTTCGCGAGCAAGCCCGCTCCCACATTTGATCGGTTGTGAACAAAGAATCTGTGTTCACTGAAGATCCCCTGTGGGAGCGGGCTTGCTCGCGAAAGCGCCAGTCAAGACAACTTATCTCTCAAGATGATGAACTCAGGCACCGAGCAACCGACACGCCTGCGCCGGTATGGTCACCGACACCGTATGCCCAATCCCCAGGTCCATGCCCTGGCAAGGCGTGCTCAGCGCCGTGAACGAGATCCCAGAACATTCCACCGTGGTCTCGACGGTCGCGCCGATGTCCCGCACGAACGTCACCTTACCCTGCAACCGGTTACCCGCCGTGGCCTGGGGCGAGGACAGTTGCAGGTCTTCGGGGCGCACCAGCAACTTGATCTTCTCGCCAGCGATGACGCTATGGCTGGCCGGCACGTCCAGCGTGTCCCCGCCCGGCAGCCCGACCCGTCCGTTGCCCAGGGTGGTCGCCGGAAAAATGTTGCCTGAGCCGATGAAGTCGGCGACGAATTCATTGGCTGGGTGCCGGTAGATCTCGATCGGCGTACCGACCTGTTGCACCCGATGTTCCCCCAGCACCACGACGATGTCGGCCATGGTCATGGCTTCGCGCTGATCATGGGTCACCAAAATGGTGGTGATGTTCAACCGCTGTTGCAGTTGGCGGATTTCCACTTGCATCGACTCGCGCAACTTGGCGTCCAGGGCCGACAGCGGTTCGTCCAGCAAGAGGATCTTCGGTCGGGCGGCAATGGCACGGGCAATCGCCACGCGCTGGCGCTGGCCGCCGGACAGTTTCGCCACGGGCCGGTCGATC
Source organism: Pseudomonas sp. CFII68 (assembly GCF_000416195.1). Taxonomy (NCBI): domain Bacteria; kingdom Pseudomonadati; phylum Pseudomonadota; class Gammaproteobacteria; order Pseudomonadales; family Pseudomonadaceae; genus Pseudomonas; species Pseudomonas sp. CFII68. The sequence goes on along the minus strand of NZ_ATLN01000069.1, from coordinate 12,661 downwards.
ATCGCCTGGAGCTGGATCAGTTCCAGCAACTCCACCACCCGCGCCTGTTGCTCGGCCTTGCCCACGCCCCGCAGCTTCAGCGGATAGGCGATGTTCTCGCCGACGGTCATGTGGGGAAACAAGGCCAACGATTGAAACACCATGCCGAAGTTGCGCAGGTGCGCCGGGGTGTGGCCGATGTCTTGGCCATCCAGGCGGATTTCGCCGCCGCTGAGGCTTTCCAGGCCGGCGATCATGCGCAGCAAGGTGGTCTTGCCACAGCCCGAAGGCCCGAGAAAACACACCAGTTTGCCCTCGGGCAAATGCAGGTTCACGTCCGTGACCGCGCAGGCCGAGCCGTAATGTTTCTCGACGTTTTCCAATATCAGTCCAGTCATGTCTTCACCTCGAAATCAAAAGGAAACGCCGCCCTCGCCCACCAGTTTCTCCAACGCCCAGATCAGCACGAAGTCGATCAGCACGATGAGCACGGCAAACGAAAAAACAGTGGGGTCCAGCGATGACACGGTGCGGCTGTACATCCAGATCGGCACGGTCATGACATCGATGGTGTAGAGGAAATAGGTCACGGTGAATTCGTTGAACGAGACAATGAACGCCAGCAGCATCCCGGCAAGGATCCCCGACTTCATCAACGGCACGACCACATCGACGATGGCCCGCCGTGGTGTCGCCCCGAGCATTCGCGCGGCTTCTTCGACTTCGCTACCGATGCCGAGCATGGCGGCGGTGCAGTTCTTCACCACGAACGGCAAGGCGAGGATCACGTGGGCAATGACCAGCCGCGAGGTGGTTATCTGGAACGGCAGGCTGTCGAACACCAGCAGCAGCGCCAACCCCAACACCACCATGGGAAACACCAGCGGCAGCGACATCAGTTGCAACGCGACGGCCTTGCCACGGAACTCGCAACGGGTCAGCGCGTAGGCCGCCGGCACCGCGATCAGCGTGGCGAATATCATCGTCAGGCACGCCACCCACAAACTGGTGCCCATGGCCTGGCCCAGGCTCAGCACGTCGCTGGCATCCGGCGATACGAAGGTGTGCCAGGCCGCCCGATACCATTGCAGGCTGTAACTGCTCGGCGGAAAGTCCAGGTTCGCCGCGCCGCTGAAGGACATGACGATCATGGTCAGGATCGGCAGCACCGCCAGCAACAGGATGAAGCCCGACAGCAGCCCCACTGTGCGTCCGGTTTCACCGGGCAACAGCGCCTGGCGTTTTTTGCTCAACGCACTCATTGAGAAGCCTCCAGCATCCGCCGACGACGGCCAGTGAAATATTCGGACAGGGTCATGATCATCAGCGTGGTGACAATCAGCACCACCCCGGCGGCGGACGCGGCGGGCCAGTTCATCAACGGGGCAATCTGGTCGTGGACCATCACCGCCAGCATCGGCACCCGCCGACCGCCCAACAGCAGCGGCACGACAAAGCTGCTGGCGTTGTAGGCAAACACCAGCGTCGCGCCAGTGATAATGCCCGGCAGGCTCATGGGCAGCACCACTTGGCGAAACACCTGGAAGCGGCTGGCGCCGAGGGTGGCGGCGGCCTCTTCATAACTGCGAGCCACGCCACGCATGGCGCTGGCGATAGGCAGCACGGCCAGCGGGAAGGCCGTCTGGACCAGGCCCATCAACACACCATTCTGGTTGTACAGCAGCATGATCGGCCGCTTGATCAGACCCAGGCCCATGAGTGCCTGATTGAGCATTCCGGCAGGGCCGAGGATCACCAGCCAGCCATAGCTTTGCAACAGCAGGTTGACCAACAGCGGCAACAGCACCGCCGCCAGGAACACCCGCCGCAACAACGGCGAGGCCAGGCGCGACATGGTGTAGGCCACGGGGATCGCCAGCAGCACGGCGATCACCGCGCTGATCAATGCAAGGCGCAAGGTCAGCAGCAGGGACTTGAGGTAATAAGGCTCCAGCAACTGCCCGTAGCTGGCGAGGCTGAACCCACTCCACTCCGCACCCTTGGTGCCGACGCTCATGCGCAGCACCAACAGGCTGGCAGCGATCAGCACACCGAGAAACAACATCGATGGCGACAGGAACAGCCAGGCTCGGCGGGTAGGGGAAATCTCCCGGGGTGGACGCATAGGCGCGACACTCTGGTGATGGGTTAACGGTAGGTGTTCCATGGCAAGATCTCGTCAGTGGAAAACGACAGAACAAACACAATCTCAAAACAACCCAATTCCCTGTGGGAGCGAGCCTGCTCGCGAAGGCGGCACAGTCAGCATCTCCAGCAACTGAACCACCGCTATCGCGAGCAAGCTCGCTCCCACACTGGGTCTCGGGTGGGCCGAAAGACCCATGCACACCCCGCGAGCAAGCTCGCTCCCACACTGGGTCTCGGGTGGTCACAGAGGCCGCGTACCCCTCAATTCCTTATGCCGGGCAGGCGGTGTCCAGCAGTTGTTTCAGGAAGAGAAGATTTCCGTGTACCGGCGAATCCATTGGTCATGCACCGTCGCCAGGAAGGCGTTGTCGTGCATGATCGCTTTGTCGGCGATTTGCTCCGGGGTGAGGATGTAGGGGCTCTTGCGCGCCTCGCTGGAGATGATGGCCTTGGCGTTGACCGGGCCGTTGAAGATGTCTTCGGCCATCTTGCCCTGCACCAGCGGGTCAAGAGAGTGGTCGATGAAGGCGTAGGCCAGGTCGGTGTCGCCCGGGCGGTTTTTCGGCATGACCGAGAGCATCAGGTCGGTGTAGAAACCTTCCTTCATGCCGAACGTCGCCCCCAGGCTGTAGGCCGGGTCGCGGATCTGCTTGGGGAAAAACGCCGGTGCGTACAAGCCGCCCATGTCCAGGGAGCCGGTGCGAAACAACTCGGCGATCTGGTTCGGGTTCTCCCCCAGGGTTATCACCCGGTCCTTGAGCTCGGCGAGTTTCTTGAAGCCGGGCTCGATGTTGTGTTCATCACCACCGGCCAGCTTGGCGGCGATGATGATCAGGTCCATGGCCTCGGTCCAGTTCGGCGGCGGCAGGAAGATGTTCGGCGCCAGCTCCGCATCCCAAAGCGCGGCGTAACTGTCCGGCGCCTGATTCAAGGTCCGGGTGCTGTAGACCAGGCTGTTGCACCACAGCAGGTAACCGATGCCATGGCCGCCGGCGCCGGTGCGGTATTGCGCCGGCACGTCGGCCAGGTTGGGAATGCGGTTGAGGTCGGGTTTTTCCAACAGCCCGGCGGCGGCCAGGCCCTCGGCGCCGACGCCGGCCAGGGTGATGATGTCGTACTGCGGCCGGTCACCACCGGCCTTGAGCTTGGCCACCATCTCCGAGGTACTGCCGGTGCGGTCGGCAATGACCTTGGCCCCGGTCTTGGCCTCGAAGGTGGCCGCGATGTTGCGCAACGCCGCCAGCCCGGTGTCATCGGACCAGGTGAGCAGGCGCAGGGTCTTGCCGACGAACCGCGTATCGCTGGCCCGGGCGCTGATGAAGGGCACGCTCATGGCGGCCGCCGCTACCGAAACCACACTTGCAGTCTTGATGAATTGACGTCTGTTCAGATCATGCTCGCCCATGGAGGACTCCCTTTATTCTTTTAAGTATGAGGTGGGTAAAAACCGTTGCGCCCGCACCGTTCGACGTCGAGCAAAGCCCCGTACCACAAGGGCTTGACCGCCGCCTGCGGCCATCCTGAGGTTGTGCAAAATCCCTGACTATCGAAAAAAACTCATTGGAGCCATGTTCCTGGCGCATGCCTTTTTTCGAGGCATGCGTGACCTGATAACGTGCCGTCAGACCGCCCGGATCACATGCTTGATTTCCTGAAACGCGGCCAGTCCCCAAGGCCCCAATTCGCGACCCAGACTGCTCTGCTTGTAACCTCCCCACGCCGCCTGGGGAAAAATCACCTGGGGCGCGTTGATCCACACCAGCCCTGCCTGCAAAGCGTTGGCCACCTCTTCGGCAGCCGTCGTATCACGGCTGACCACGCTGGCCACCAGGCCGAAACGACTGTCGTTAGCCAAGGCGATCGCCTGCGCCTGGGAGCTGAAACGGCGTACACACAGCACCGGCCCGAAGATCTCTTCGCACCACAACGCACTGTCCAGGGGCACGTCGGTGAAGATTGTCGGCTGTAAAAAAAAGCCGCGCGGCAGATGCGCGGGCCGCTGCCCACCGCACACCAGCGTCGCTCCGGCGCTCAAGCCTTGGTCGATGTGCCCCAGTACCCGCTGGTATTGCGCCTGGTTGACCAGCGCGCCCATCTCCACATCCGGGTCAAACGGGTCGGCCACGCGGATCGCCTCGGCGCGAGTCTTGAGCCGTTGCAGGAACTCATCGGCCAGTTCATCGGCGACCAGCACACGACTGGTGGCCGAACACATCTGCCCGGCATTGAAGAAACCGCCGCCACAGGCCAGCTCCACTGCCAGGTCCAGGTCGGCATCGGCCAGCACCAGCAAAGACGATTTGCCGCCCAGTTCCAGGCTCACGCCCTTCACCGTTTCCGCCGCCCGCTGCATCACTTGCACGCCCACCGCATTGCTGCCGGTGAAAGAAATCTTTGCCACGCGCGGGTCCGCCGCCAATGGCGCCCCAACGGCCAGGCCCGTGCCGCAGACCAGGTTGAATACCCCGTGGGGCAAACCGCATCCGGCGATGATCGAGGCCAGTTCCAGCTCCGGCAACGGCGTGACCTCCGAGGGTTTGAGCACCACGCAGCAGCCGGCAGCCAATGCCGGGGCGAGTTTCCAGGCCGTGGTGACCATCGGGAAATTCCACGGCACGATCAAGCCGACCACGCCGCAGGGTTCGCGACGCAGGCGTGCGCTGAAATCAGCGCTGGGCAATGCCAACGGACTGTCTTGCCGGGCGTCCAGGCCTTCGGCCAACTCGGCGTAATACTCGAAGGTGGCGACCACATCGTCGACATCGATGGTCGCTTCGAACAACGGTTTGCCGTTGTTGCTCGATTGCAATTGCATCAACCGCTCGCGGCCGGCCTGCACCCCGGTGGCAATCCGGCGCAGGATCGCGCCACGCTCGGCGCCGCTGGTGCTCGACCAGTGCGTGAAAGCCTGGGTCGCGGCGTTCAACGCCTGATCGACGGCGCGTTCATCGCCGCCATAAACGGTGGTCAACAGCGCTTCGGTCGCCGGGTTGATCACCCGCAGCGGTTGGTCACCGGCCAACCACTCACCATTGATGTACAGCCCGTCTTGCGTCGTAGGGAAATTCATTTCGACACCTGCGCCATCCAGGTTGCCTGGTCGATTTCGATCAGCGTCGGGCCCTGCCGGTCGCAAGCGGCGAGCAACGCATCGTGCAGTTGCGCCACGCCGTCGATGGCTTCGGCAGCGCAGCCCAAGGCCTTGGCAACACCGATGAAATCCGGGGTGTAGATGTCCACGCCCACCGGTTCGATGGCGCGGTTGACCATGTATTTCTTGATCTCTTCGTAGCCCTGGTTATTCCACAGCAGCACGATCACCGGCGTGCGCGCTTCCACGGCGCTGGCCAGTTCCGGCAGGGTGAACTGCAACCCGCCGTCGCCAATCAAACACACCACCGCCGGGCGACCATGGCCCTGGTCCTTGCCGCCGAGCCAGGCACCGATGGCCGCCGGCAGGGCGTAGCCGAGGGTGCCGTAGCCGGTGGATGAATTGAACCAGCGGCGCGGTTGCTCCAGGTTGAAGGTCAGGTTGCCGGTGTACACCGGTTGGGTGGAATCGCCAACGAACACCGCCTCTGGCAGCGCTTGCAAGACGGTGTCGAGAAACAGAGTCTGGGCGCGGGTCGCGGCATCCCAACTGCCTTGAAGATCCGCGCGCAACCGGGCGGCACGCGTCGTGCCCCAATCGTCACGGCGCTCGGCCAAGGGGTGCTGGCTCAAGGCGTCGAGCACGGCCTGGGCGGCGACACGGGCGTCGGCCACCAGCGCCAGGTGCGGCGGGTAGTTGCGCACGGTCTGGTCCGGGTCGATGTCGATGCGCAACAACGTGCCGGGAATCTCGAAGCCGCCAGCGAAAGTAATGTCGTAATCGGTCTCGGCCAGTTCGGTGCCGATGGCCAGCACCACATCCGCCTCGGCCACCAAGGCGCGGGTGGCGACCAGGCTCTGGGTGGAACCGATCAGCAACGGATGCTGGGACGGCAACAGGCCTTTGGCATTGATGGTCAACGCCACGGGCGCGCCGAGACGTTCGGCCAGTTCGGTCAATTCAACCGCTGCGTCGATGGCCCCGCCACCGGCCAGGATCAAAGGCCGCCGAGCCGTCGCCAGCAAGCCGGCCATTTGTTTGACCGCACCCGGCGCGGCACCGGCGCGGTTGATGTTCACCGGCATGCTGGCGAGCAAGGCATCGGCGTCTTCGACCAGAACGTCCAGCGGAATTTCAATGTGCACCGGCCGCGGGCGCCCGGCCTGGAACACGGCAAACGCCCGGGCCAGCACGCCGGGCAATTCAGCGGCGGACATCAGCGTGTGGGAAAACGCCGCCACCCCACCCACCAGCGCGCTCTGGTTCGGCAGTTCATGCAGCTTGCCGCGTCCGCCACCCAACTGGCTGCGCGACTGCACGCTGGAGATCACCAGCATCGGGATCGAATCGGCGTAGGCCTGGCCCATGGCGGTGGTGATGTTGGTCATGCCGGGGCCGGTGATGATGAAACACACGCCGGGTTTGCCGCTGACCCGGGCATAACCGTCGGCCATGAAACCTGCGCCTTGTTCATGACGCGGGGTCACATGGCGGATGCTGGAACGGGCCAGCCCGCGGTACAACTCGACGGTGTGCACGCCAGGAATGCCGAACACCTGCTCCACGCCATACGCTTGGAGTAACTTGACCAATACTTCGCCGCACGTCGCCATTGCCATTGCCATTGCCTTTTTCTTGTCGTGTAAAGGGCCTCGCACAGCCTGCGGCGGGACCCTTTTTTGTCTTGGGAATGGCGTTATTGGAACGGTCCGACCATAGCGGCAACAATGGATAAAAAGTCATACTCGCCATGTCCTCACGTCATGGCTTGGATCCGAAATGAAACGACTTCCTCCGCTGCCGGCGCTGCACACGTTTCTGATCACGGCCCAATGCTGCAACTTCACCCGGGCCGCCGAACAACTGCACATCACCCAGGGCGCGGTGAGCCGGCAGATCGCCGGGCTGGAAGATCATCTGGGTTATGCGCTGTTCCAGCGCCAGGCACGCGGCCTGAGCCTGACTGCCGAAGGCCAGGCGTGGCTGCCACGGGTGCAGCAGGTGTTCAGCCTGATCGGGGACGCGGTCGAGCAGGTCGGCGAAAAACGCCAGACCCTGCAACTCAAGGCCCCGACCTGTGTGATGCGCTGGCTGCTGCCGCGCCTGTTGCAGTGGCAGAAGGAGCGACCGGACGTGCCGGTGGAGTTGACCACCACGGTCAGGCACGGTGTGGATTTCCAGCGCGAAGCCTTCGACGCTGCGGTGGTCTATGGCCCACCACCCGACGCCTCGCTGGCGTGCCTGCCTCTGTTCGATGAACAACTGACGCCCGTCTGCTCCCGCCCGGTCCTGGAAGGTCCCGTGCCACTGCGTGAACCCGCCGACCTGCAACACCACCTGCTGTTGCACCCGGCCCTTGACGAGCGCGACTGGAACACCTGGCTGAAGGCAGCCGATGTGCACTTGAGCAATGTCAGCAAAGGCCAGCATTTCGAAACCCTGGACCTGGCGATGTCCATGGCTTCCCAAGGCACGGGCGTGGCGATTGGCGACTGGTCGCTGATCGGCGACGACTTGAGCGCCGGCCGGCTGGTGATGCCGTTCGAACTGAAGGTCAAGACCGGGCTGGGTTATCACCTGGTGCACCCGCACAAACCCCAGGTGTCAGGGCCGTTGCAGGAATTGATGGGGTGGTTGGTGGAGCAGGCACGGGCGCGGTCCTGTGGGAGCAAGGCTTGCCCGCGATGAAGGCGACGCGGTCTCTCAGAGATCGAGGTGGCTGTTTCGCGAGCATGCTTTGCTCCCACAAATCCCCTCGCCACAAAAGCCGGGCAGGCCTCAAGCCATCAGGATTATCAGAGCAGATTAGGCGCCTGCACCGGTTCGATCTGCGCCCAGTGCGACGTGTCCTCGCGGTGCTGCTGCAGATACGGCAACACGGCCCCCAGCAACGGCGCCTTGAACGCCTCCTGGAAACGATGGGCCAGGCCCGGGATCAGCTTCAACTGGCTGCCTTGGATGTGCGCCGCCAGATGCACGCCGTGCATCACCGGCAGCAAAGGGTCGGCGGTGCCGTGGACCACCAGGGTCGGCACCCGCAGTTGATTGAGCAGTGCCACCCGACTCGGCTCGGCCATGATCGCCATGATCTGGCGCTTCACGCCTTCAGGGTTGAAGGCCCGGTCGTAGGCCACGGCGGCCTGATGCAGCAATACCTGGCGATCATCCGCCACCATCGGGCTGCCCAACGCAGCCAGCAGATCGGCCTGTTGCTGCAAGGCCGCTTCGCGATTCGGTGCACTGCGCCGCGACAGCAACTGCACCAGTGCGGCGCTGGGTGCGGGCAAGCCTTCGGCACCGGAACTGCTCATGATCAGGGTCAGGCTTTCGACCCGCTGCGGCGCCATGGCGGCCATGTGCTGGGCGATCATCCCGCCCATGCTCACGCCCAATACGTGAAAGCTGTGCACCTGCAAGGCATCCATCAACCCCAACCCGTCGTCGGCCATGTCGGTCAAGGTATACGGCGCAACCACGGGCAAGCCGAGTTTATAGCGCAGGGCTTCGAAGGTCAGGTTGGCGCTGCCGGGGGCCTGGCGCCACGTGGACAGGCCGACGTCGCGGTTGTCGTAGCGGATCACCCGGAAACCCTGCTCGCACAGGGCGACCACCACTTCGTCCGGCCAATGGATCAACTGCCCACCCAGGCCCATCACCAGCAACAGCGCCGGATCCGAGGCACGGCCAACGCTCTGGTAGGCCAGGCTCACCTGATCCAGATCGACCCGCTGGGTCGCAACATTGATGTCACACCGAGAAGCCGCCATCGACGGCAGGCCGAAAAACAACGCGGCCAGGAAAATGAATACACGCATGAAGAAACACCGAAACGCAGAACCCCAGTAGAGCGCGAGTCTGATGAAGTTTGTTCAAGCGCGCTGCCACAGTTGCGTGACAGTTTGATGAAGATTGCCGAGTGGTCTCCTGCGCGAAGGATGTATCTGTGGGAAAGGATGTATCTGTGGGAGCAAAGCTTGCTCGCGATACAGGCACCTCGATTCCAGAGAAATCGCGTTGGCTTCATCGCGAGCAAGCTTTGCTCCCACAGATCCCCGCTCAAGGCGTCAGCTTCAGGCCAGTTGGCTACGCAACTGCCGCGCCGCCGCCACCATGTTCACCAGTGCCGCTTCCGTTTCCGGCCAGCCTCGGGTTTTCAGCCCGCAGTCGGGGTTGATCCACAGCCGCTCGGCGGCGATCCGTTTTACCGCCTTGCTCATCAGCGCAACCATCTCGGCGGTGTCCGGCACCCGTGGCGAGTGGATGTCGTAGACGCCCGGGCCGATGTCGTTCGGGTAGTCGAACGCCTCGAAAGCCTCCAGCAACTCCATGTCCGAACGCGAAGTCTCGATGGTGATGACATCGGCGTCCATGTCGGCAATGGCCTTGATCACGTCATTGAATTCGCTGTAGCACATGTGGGTATGGATCTGGGTTTCATCCGCCACCCCCGACGCGCACAAGCGGAAAGCGTCCACGGCCCAGTCCAGGTAGGCCTGCCATTGTCCGCGACGCAACGGCAACCCTTCGCGGAACGCCGCCTCGTCGATCTGCACAATCTTGATCCCGGCTTTTTCCAGGTCCAGCACTTCGTCGCGCAGGGCCAGGGCCAGTTGTTGCGCCTGGACCTGGCGCGACACGTCTTCGCGGGGGAACGACCACATCAGCATGGTCACGGGGCCGGTGAGCATGCCTTTCATGACTTTGTCGGTCAGGCTTTGCGCGTAGCGGATCCAGTCGACGGTCATGGCGTTCGGCCGACTGATGTCGCCATAGATAATCGCCGGTTTCACGCAGCGCGAACCGTAGCTCTGCACCCAACCGAAACGGGTGAAGACATAGCCGTCCAGTTGCTCGGCGAAGTATTCGACCATGTCGTTGCGTTCGGCTTCACCGTGCACCAGCACATCCAGGCCCAGGCGCTCCTGGATCTGCACGGCATGGCGGATCTCGGTGTGCATGGCATCCTGATAGTCGTTGGCCGACAATTTGCCCTGTTTGTAGGCCTGACGGGCCAGGCGAATGGCCGGGGTCTGTGGGAAGGAGCCGATGGTGGTGGTGGGAAAGGCCGGCAGTTTCAGACGGGCGCGCTGGCGTTCGATGCGTTTGGCAAACGGCGAACGCCGCTGGCTGTCCTGTGGCCCGATTGCCGCCAGGCGCGCCTGGACCGCGGGTTTGTGAATGCGCGCCGAGCTCGCGCGACTGGCCTGCACCTCGCGGCTGGCGGCCAAGGCCTGTTGCACAGCAGGGGCCTGTGGATCGTTCAGGGCATCGCGCAGCACCGCGACTTCACCACACTTCTGCACGGCAAAGGCGAGCCAGCTTTTGAGTTCCGGATCGAGGCGGTCTTCGCGCTCCAGGTCCACCGGGCTGTGCAGCAGCGAGCACGAGGTGCTGACCCAGAGGTTGTCGCCAAAGCGCTCCTGGGCCGGTTGCAATTGCGCCAGCGCCTGTTCCAGTTCGCAGCGCCAGACGTTGCGACCGTTGACCAGGCCCACCGAGAGAATCTTGTAGGTCGGCAGGCGGTCCAGCACCTGGCCCAGTTGTTCCGGGTCACGTACCGCGTCGATGTGCAAGCCGTCCACCGGCAGGCTCACCGCCAGGCCGAGGTTGTCTTGCAGGCCACTGAAATAGGTGGCCACGAGTTTTTTCAACGGCGAGTACTGGAGAATGTGATAAGCCCGCTCGAAAGCGTTCCTCCAGGCTTGAGGCAAGTCGAGTGTGAGGATCGGTTCGTCGATCTGCACCCATTCCACGCCCTGGGCCTTGAGGCGGTTGAGGATTTCCCCGTAGACCGGCAGCAGGCGCTCCAACAGGTCGAGCTTGTCGAACGCCGCGCCCTTGGCCTTGCCCAGCCACAAGTAGGTCAACGGACCGATGATCACCGGCTTGATCTGGTGGCCCAAGGCATGGGCTTCGTCCACTTCGTCGAACAACTGTTCCCAGCTCAGGGCGAAGGTCTGGTCGGCGGAAAACTCCGGGACCAGGTAGTGGTAGTTGGTGTCGAACCACTTGGTCAGCTCCTGGGCGTATTGCGCCTGGCCGTGGTCGGCACCGCAGCAACTGGTCGTGGCGCCACGGGCCATGGCGAACAGGGTGTCGAGGGTGGGCCGGCCCTGGGCATTCAAGGTGCTGTGGAAACGCTGAGGAACGGCGCCCAGGGTCAAGGAGTGACTGAGCACCTGGTCGTACCAGGCAAAGTCGCCGACGGGCAGCAGGTCGATGCCGGCGTCTTTCTGCAGTTGCCAGTGCCGGGCCCGCAGTTCGCGCCCCACCGCTTGCAGCGCGGCCGGGGCCAGGTCGCCCTTCCAGTAGGCTTCGAGGGCTTTCTTCAGTTCGCGGTCGGCGCCGATGCGGGGAAAACCGAGGGTGTGGGCCAGGGCCATGGTGTGCGTCCTCCTATAAAAGATGGCGCCATTGTCGACAGTTGACCCTACATGAGACAAACTCAACCTTTTCGTGTTGATCACAAGTTTTACTCATGGAGCAACTCCGGTGCTTGAACTCCGTCACCTCAAGACCCTGCACGCCCTGCGCGAAGCCGACAGCCTGGTCGAAGCCGCCGAACGCCTGCACCTGACCCAGTCCGCCCTCTCCCACCAGTTCAAGGAACTGGAAGAGCGCCTGGGCATGCAGTTGTTCGTGCGCAAGACCAAGCCGGTACGGTTCACCAGTGCCGGCCTGCGCCTGTTGCAACTGGCCGATGCCGCCCTGCCCTTGCTGCGCGGTGCCGAACGGGACATCGCCCGCCTGGCTGGCGGCACCGCCGGACGGCTGCACATGGCCATCGAGTGCCATAGCTGCTTCCAATGGTTGATGCCGACCATCGACCAGTTCCGCGATGCCTGGCCGGAAGTCGAACTGGACCTGGCCTCGGGCTTCGCCTTCGCGCCGTTGCCAGCCTTGGCCCGGGGCGACCTCGACCTGGTGGTGACCTCCGACCCGCTGGAGCTGGCCGGCATCACCTACGTGCCATTGTTCACCTACGAGGCGATGCTCGCCGTGGCCAACCAGCATCGACTGGCGGGCAAGGCGTACATCGTCCCCGAGGACCTGATCAGCGAAACCCTGATCACCTACCCGGTGGAGCGCGACCGACTGGATATCTTCACCCGTTTCCTGGAACCGGCCGACATTGAACCGGCCCAGGTGCGTACCTCTGAACTGACGGTGATGATGATGCAACTGGTGGCCAGCGGCCGCGGCGTCTGCGGCATGCCGCACTGGGCCCTGCATGAATACAGCTCGCGGGGCTACGTGAAGGCCAAGCGGCTGGGAGAGAAAGGCTTGTTTGCCACGCTGTACGCGGCGGTGCGCACCGACATGCTCGACGCGCCGTACATGCGCGATTTTTTGCTGACGGCCAAGGACACGTCGTTTTCCACACTCGATGGCGTCAGTGCCGTGCGCTGATAGCTTCTGTGGGAGCAAGGCTTGCCCGCGATG